>DATELS010000373.1:0-14629 GCA_035276365.1 Thermoanaerobaculia bacterium | reverse complement strand
TGATCCTGTTCCGATGGCGGCAGTGACGGGAACGCCTGTGGCAACTGCCAGTCGATCGACGCATCGCGTAGCCCCATGGTCCGCACGAGCGCTTCCCGCGCCACGAGTAGCGTCTGCTCGTCGCGGGCAACGCCGAGCTTTGTGTGTTCGTACTCCGCCTGCTCGTTTTCGAGATCGAGGTCGGTGATGTTCTCCGCGGCGTGCTGCTTGATCGCCACCTCGGCCGCGGTCTGCGCCGCTTCCGCGGCCGTCCGGCTGAGCGCGACGTGCTGCGTCGCCGCCGCGAGGTCGAAATAGGCGGAACGAACGTCGGCTGCGAATCGCAAGACCTCGGAGCTGACGCGCATCTGAGCGGCGTCGAACGCGGCGCGTCCGCTCGCGCGACGGCGGGGCAGTTGAATGAGCTCGATCAGCGCCTGCTGGAGCCGCAGCTCGTACGGTCGATACGGCTCGCCGGGAAAACGGATCTCGAACTCGAAGATGGGATTGCTGATCGTGCTGGCCTCGATGAGATCGGCGCGGGCGATGCCGAGCTCCGCGAGCGTGACCTGCAAACGCGGGTTGTTGAGCATGGCGATGGCCACGGCTTCATCGGCGGTGAGCTCGTCCTGCAGCATCGCCGCGATGCGCTCGTGGTCGGTGGTCGCTGGCTGCGTGCGCCACTCGACGCCCGGTGCCCCGCGCTGGGCGATGGCTTGCTGCACGTCGTTCGTTCCGGCGTCACGGGGGACGCTCACGCAGGAGGTGAGTACGACCGCGACGGCAGTGAGGAGGATCGTCGTGAGATGTTTCATCGATCGCTTCTCCTCACTTCTTCCTGACCAGGGTCATCCCGCATCTGGGGCAGGAGCCGGGCTTGTCGCTGGTGACATCGGGGTGCATCGGACACGTGTAGATCGTGGCCGCTACAGGCTTCGGTTTCGGCGTCGCGGGAGTCGGTTGCGCGTGCTGGCTGTGATCCATCGACGGCGGCGGCGCGGGTGTGGCCTGCTGCCGTCCGTCGCGGGTGGCCGGGGCGGGTGTGGGAGGATTCTCATGGTCCTGGCCCGGCGTGATGCCGCGCGTGTGCTGCCCTTCTGAGGCGCCGCCCTGTACCGACTTTGCGGCCTCGGCGACGGCGACGGGAACCGGAGCATCGAACGCATCCGGGCGGAGCGTCGTCGCGGGACGCATCTGCTGCATCTCGGCGTTCGTCGTCGGTGGCGCAACGACGGCCGGCGCGGCAGCACCGTGCTGCATGCCGGGCATGTTGCTGTGGTCCATCCCGGCCGTCGGCTGCTGGGCCGGCATATTCATCTTCGAGTGGTCCATGCCGGCCATCGGCTGCTGGCCCGGCATGTTCATCTTCGAGTGATCCATGCCCGCCATCGACTGGCCACCCTGCGCGTTCATCTTCGAGTGGTCCATCCCAGCCATCGGCTGCCGGCCCTGCATGTTCATTTTCGAGTGATCCATGCCGGCCATTGGTTGCTGGCCCGGCATGTTCATCTTCGAGTGATCCATGCCGGCCATGTCGCCTCTGCTTCCGGTCATCGTGGAGTGGTCCATCCCGGTCATGGTCGAGTGATCCATTCCCGCCATGGTCGAATGGTCGTGGCTCGCTGTGCCCGCGTCGGCAGCGGAGTCGGTTGCGGCGCCGCCGTGATGGTCGGCCGCACCGCCGCCGACCTGAACGCCTTTCGCTTGCGCCTCGCGGAACGCTTTCGCACTTTTGCTGGCGACGGTCTCTTTGCCGCCGCATGCGGTCAGGACGAGCAGCAGCGCCACCGCTATCGCGGATCCGAAGACCCTGCGCATGTCGTATTTCATCGGGAACTCCTGTGCATCTCCGTCACGCGGCGAGCGCGTGGCGGTGAACTTCGACTGATCGAGGAGAAGTCGAGGAGGGACGCGGCGTCAGCAGGCGCAGCGCGGACACACGAGTGCCCACGACGCGAACGCGCCACGTGAAGGCGGGATCAAATGAGGAAGGTTTCGACGAGGACGTGGAGACCGACGTCGCGGTCGCACCGAACCGCGCCGAGGGAGATGAAGCTGCGATAGTCCGTCGCCGCAGCGGGCGCGACGCTTCGCTCCGCAACGGTCATGGCTGCGAGACGAAACATGACCGGCACTTCGGTGGCGATGCGCTTCACCGGCTCCTGCTTCTCACGCGCCGGAGGCGGCGGGACCGCGCCGTGATCGTGCTCGTGATCGCCATGCGCATCCGCGCCACGCATCACGCTCGCCGCCATCTCGCAAATCGGCATCAGCTTGTGCATCACGGCGTGAAACGGGAGGATGCAGCAACCGACCAGGAACAGCGTCGCCAGCAGAAGCGGGACAGTGGCCCCTGTAACCCAGGCGGCGGCGACGAGGCGGCGGCGGTTCATCGAAGAGGAAAGGTGCTGCAAGTCGCGATCCTGAACAGATGTACGAACGCTCCTGCTTCCCGCGGCATCAGAAGCGGCCTCGGGCGACATGGATCTTCTTGCTCGTGGCACTCTGCTCGGTCCAGGCGATGTAGACGTCCGAACCGTGCTTTGCCGTTCGAGGGAAGCCGGCGGCGCGGGCTGTGCTCGAGTCCGCGATCTTCACGGCCGGTTCGACGCGGCCGTCACGGCCGACGCGACGCGCCCGAATCTCACCGCCCGCCGCGGTCTGCTCCAGCCACGTCACGAGCGCCGTCTCTTCGTCCAGCAGGAGGACGTCGAGCCGTCCAATCGGCTTACCGTCGTCGATCTGCACCGGCTTGCCAAAGGTGAGCCCGCCGTCGTCGGAGAAGGCGGCGTAGGCGCGTCCTTTCTCCAGTGCTGCCGTGAACCACGCGGTGACGGCGCGCCTGCCGACCGCGTCGATCTGCGGCCCGTTGACCGGGCAGGCGTTGATCTTCCAATCATCCGCGTGGACGCGCGCCGGCTTCGTCCAGCCGCTCGCTGTCTTCGTGACGTACGAGATGTCGCGCACCTCTTCCGTCGAGCGGTCGCGGTAGACGATCACCGGGCCGTTGCTCGTCATCGTCATGCCGGTCGTACAGCACTCGCACGTCCGGTCGTCCAGCTCCACGTCGTTCGCGATCGCGCCGTCCGCAGCGACGGTTGCGTAACGAATCCCCATATCGCCGCCGCTCTCATGGTCTTCATGCCCGCCGCCTCCGGTCATCTTCCGGCCGTCGAGCCACGTTGCGCCGACGCCGCCTTCCGGCAGCACTGCGAGCGTGACGAATCCGTGCTCTGCTTCCTTGCCGTCGCGGTTGAGCACGAACGGCTCGCCCCAGCTCGCGCCGCCGTCGCGCGACGTCGCCATGCGCACGTCGTACGCGTACGTGCCCTTGCCGCTCTTCTGCAGCCAGTGGGCGAAGAGCGTTCCCTTCGCATCCTCGACGACCGATGGGAAGTCGGCCCAGTTCACGAAGAGATCGTTGCGTTCGACGATCGTCCGCGGCTCGCTCCACTGGCCCGCGCGATACCGCGCGAAACGCAGTGCCGTGCGATCCGTTCCTGCCACCGGCTCGAGCCAGCTCAGAAGCACGCCGTCGTTCGTGGCGAAGAGAAACGGCTCGGCGCCACCGGCGCCCGAGGGAGAGGGCAATTCCTCCACTGCTGCGCGCGCATTCGCCGCGCCCTTTAGGGGCTGTTCCTGCGGAACGGCAGCGTTCTCGTTGGCGCACGAGGTGGTCAGCAGGATGAGCAATACAGCGATGGCAACTTTCAAGCGGCGCATTCTAGCCACCTCAGAGCGCTCCATCGGAACGCTCCTTTCTTTCAAATCGACGATGGAGCCACAACAGCAGGAGCGTCATCCCCGCATCGAACGCGAACAGCGCCCAATTACCGGCTACGCCGAGGTGAATGCCGTACGGTGTTTCGGTCCTTCCCTGAATCCCGGCGAAGGTGTGATTCACAGCGCCGCAGCCGAAGGACCCGGATAGCCACAGCGCGACCTTCGACCAATGGACGCTCATGCAGTCACCTCCGAATCCGTTGCCGTCGCGCGACCCCCGAACCGGAGATACAGCGCGGGCACGACAAACATGTTCAGCGCCGTCGATGTCAGCAGGCCGCACAAGATCACGATTGCCATCGGTGTCTGAATCTCGCTGCCGGGTTTGCCGATCGCGAGCGCCAGCGGAATGAGCGCGAGCCCCGCCGAGAGCGCGGTCATGAGAATCGGCGAGAGCCGTTCGAGCGCACCGCGATGCACCGCTTCGCGGAGGTCGGTCACACCCTCGTGCGCCATCAGGTGTTGGATGTGGGAGATGAGCATCAGACCGTTACGCGTGGCGATGCCGAAGAGGGTGATGAAGCCGATGATCGAGGCGACCGACAGCGTGCCGCCTGCGACGTACACGCCTGCGACACCGCCGATGAGCGCGAGCGGCAGGTTCACCATGACCAGCGCGGCGTCTCGCAGCGAGTCGAGTGCGATGTAGAGCAGGAGCAGAATGCCGGCGATGACGACGATGCCGAGGAGCACGAGACGGCGCGACGCTTCGGCCGCACTCTCGAACTGACCGCCGTACTCGATGTGATAACCGGAAGGGAGCTTCACGTTCGCCGCGACCTGTTCGCGGATGTCTTCGACGACGCTCGACAGATCGCGGCCGGCGACGTTCGACATGACGACCGCTTTGCGCTCGACGTTCTCGCGGCTGATCGTGTTCGGGCCGCGATCCTTGCGAATCGCGGCGAGAGCGGAGAGGGGAATCTGCGCGCCTGACGGCGTGGCGATGCGCGTTGCGCGGATCATGTCGATGTCGCCCACTGCGGCCGCCTCGTAGCGCACGACGAGATCGAACGCGGCTCGGCCTTCGAGGATGCGCGAGACCTCGTGTCCGGCGAAGGCGGTCTCGATTGCTTCTGCGACGTCCGTCACCTGCAGGCCGTAGCGCGCGATCGCAGCGCGGTCGAATTTGATGGTGAGGAACGGGATGTCGGGTTGCTGTTCGAGTGAGACATCCGCGGTGCCTTCGACGGAGGTCATGATGTTCTTCACCTGATCGCCGAGCTTGCGGAGCGTGGCCAGGTCTTCGCCGAAGATCTTCACGGCGATATTGGCGCGCGTGCCGGAGAGCATGTGGTCGATGCGGTGGGAGATCGGCTGGCCGATGGTGACGTTGGTGCCCGGCACGGCCGAGAGCTTGCGGCGCAGATCGGCGAGGAATTCGTCCTTGCTCCGATCCTTCATCTTCAGGCTGACCTCCATCTCGGAGGCGTTCACGTCCTGGGCGTGCTCGTCGAGCTCCGCGCGGCCGGTGCGGCGCGCGGTGGCGACGACTTCCGGCTCGCCGAGGAGAATCTGTTCCGTCATCCGCCCCAGGCGATCGGACGTTTCGAGGGACGTGCCGGGCAGCGTGACGAGGTTGATGGTCAGCGTCCCTTCGTTGAAGTCGGGGAGGAACGCGCGACCCGCCAGCGCGAGCGCGACGCCGGCGATCGCCAGCGCGACGACGGCGGCGGTGGTGATCGCCTTCCAGTGATCGAGCAGGCGCGCGAGCATCGGGCCGTACCAGCCTTTGAGCCAGCGCACCATGCGGCTCTCTTCTTCCGACACGATGGCCTTCGCCTTCGGCAGAAGCAGCGAGCAGAGCGCCGGCGTCACGGTGAGGGCAACGACGAGCGATGCGGCAAGCGAGACGATGTAGGCGAAGCCGAGCGGACGCAGGAGACGGCCTTCGATGCCGGTCAGGAAGAACAGCGGCAGGAAGACGAGCACGATGATGACGGTCGCGAAGACGATTGATCCGCGCACCTCGCGGCTCGCTTCGTAGATCACGTCGAGCATGCCGCGCTGCTGTTCTGGCGGGAGGTTGCGGTTCTCGCGGAGCCTGCGGACGACGTTCTCCACGTCGATGATCGCGTCGTCGACGAGCGCGCCCACGGCGATGGCCATGCCGCCGAGGGTCATCGTGTTGATCGTCACGCCGAAGAGGCGCATGGCGATGATCGCGGTCACAAGCGAAAGCGGGATCGCCAGGACGGTGATGCCGGTCGCGCGAGCGCTCATGAGGAAGATGAAGACGATGGCAATGACGAGGATCGCGCCGTCACGCAACGCAGCGACGACGTTGTGCACGGCGATCTCGATGAAGTCGGACTGCCGGAAGATGTGGCTGTTGATCTTCATGCCTTGCGGCAGGGTCTTCTGAATGTCGGCCATGACAGCGTCGAGCTGGCGCGTGAGCTGGAGCGTGTTCGCGGTGGGCTGCTTCTGGATGCCGAGGATCACGGCGGGCTTCGCGTTGTGCGAGCCCTCGCCGCGTTTGAGCGCGCTGCCGATCTGCACGGTCGCGACGTCACGGACGAGGATCGGCTGCCCGTCGCGCTCCACGATCACCGTGGACGCGATGTCGTCGGGAGAAGTAATGCGGCCGACGCCGTGAATCAGGTACTCCTGACCGCCTTCGTTGTAGAAGCCGGCGGACGTGTTCTCGTTGCTCTCGCGCAACGCTCGCACGACTTCATCAACGCCGAGACCGAACGCGGCCAGACGATCAGGGCGGACGATGACCTGATACTGCTTCGTCTCGCCGCCGGTGGGGATGACCTGCGAAACGCCCGGCACCGCGAGCAGACGGCGGCGGATGTTCCAGTCGGCGGTCGTCTTCAGCTCCATCGGCGAATGACGATCCGATGTGAGCGCGATGAACATGATCTCGCCCATGATCGAGGAGACCGGAGCCAGCACCGGCGGTGCGACGTCGGGCGGCAGCGTCGATTGCGCGAGCTGCAGTTTTTCGCTCACGACCTGGCGGGCCTGATAGATGTCGGTGCCCCAGTCAAACTCGACCCAGATCACGGCGATGCCGACGCCCGTGTACGAGCGGACGCGTCGCACGCCGGACGCGCCGTTGAGCGCGGTTTCGACGGGGAATGTGATCTGCGTCTCGACTTCCTGCGGCGCCATGCCGTGCGCTTCGGCAACGACGGTAACTGTCGGCGCGGTGAGATCGGGGAAGACGTCCACCGGCATCTTCACCGCTTCGTACGTGCCCCAGACGAGGAGCAGCGCAGCGGCGGTGAGCACGAACAGACGGTTGCGGAGAGACCACTGAATGATGCGATCGATCATCGTGGCTCCCGTTAGTGGGCGTGTCCGTGCGCCGGCACGGCTCCCGATGCAGCTTGCAGGCGGATGTTGTAGGCGCCGCGCGTCACGACGCGATCGCCGGGCTTGAGTCCTTCGAGGATCTGCACGCGATCGCCCTGACGCGTGCCGACTTTCAGCGGCCGGCGCTCGAACAACTCGCCTTCGAGCTCGACGTACGCGACCGGCTGGCCGTCTTCATCAACGACGGAGGAGAGTGGGATGACGATGCCGCGCTGGGTCGTGGCGGTGAAGACCTGCGCGCGCACGAACATCCCGGCCTTCAATTGTCCGTTGCGATTCGGCACCTCGAAGATGAGCGGCACCGTGCGCGTTTTCTCGTTGACGACGCCACCCGTGGCGACGACGCGGCCGCCGGTTTGCGGGCTCACTTCAAACGCCCTCGGGAAGCCTTCCGGCTGGAACCAGACGCTGTTCGAGCTTTGCACTTGTCCAATCTGACCTTCCGGGATTTGCAGCTCGAGCCAGAGGCGCGAGAGGTCGACGACGTGGAACAGCTCGCGCCCATCCTCGACGAACTCACCCGGCGCAACCTTCACGGCAACGATCGTTCCGGCGACCGGCGAGCGCACTTCGAAGCGTCCGCCCGACTCGCCGCCGGTGGCGCTCTGCGTGCCGCGGTACTGCGAGAGGCGACTCTGCGCGGCCTGCAGATCGGCGCGTGCGGTCTGCTCCGCACGACGAGCATCCGTGACGCGGCGCTCCGGAATCGCTTCCTGCGCGAGCAACGCTTCGAGTCGTGCGCGTTCGGCCTGTGCTTGCTGGAACGCGATCTGCGCGCGTTGCACGTCAAGGCTCAGTGACGAAGGATCGACGTCTGTGGACACGCGCGGGGCAATGACGCCGAGGACCTGATTGCGCGCGATGGTCATGCCGATCTGCGGGTACGTGCCGCGGGCGAGGAAACGTCCGCCGGTGGGGGCGCCAACGCGCGCCTCGCCGTCCGAACGGGGACGCAGCACACCATTGGCCGGGACGGAGCCGCGCACTTCACCTTCGGCAACCGGCGCGGTCGCAAACTCCGTCTTCCACTGCTGCTCCTTCAGATAGACGATGCCGCCAGATTCTTCTTCTGTCTTCGGCGCGGCGGCGATCGCGGCCTGTTCGGACTCGAAGACGGTCATCATGCCGAGGTCGTGGCGCGAGACTGCGCCGTCGAAGGCGATCTCGAAGACGAGCCGCCGTTGTCCCGCATGCTGCGGCTTTGCGACGGGACGGAAAATGCCGGGAACGCTCGGCGCGTTCGCGCTGAAACGCTCTTCCGGCGCGCCGCCTTCGCTGAGGATCGCGGTCACGGTTCCCGACGCGAGCGGCTTGAAGTCGGAGAGGCGCGTCACGTGTGCCGCGAATGCCGACTCCGCTCCTTTGGCAAGGGCGTCGAACTCGACGAACAGCTCCGTCCGATCGGTGAAGTGTGTGAACGAGAGTGCCTCGCGCTCGGGCGCTTTGGCTTCTCCCTCGTGCGTGTGTTTGCCGCAGGCGAGTGCCGCGAGCACGAGCAGCGTAATCGAGATCTTCTTCATCGGGTGATTCCTCCAAGGGCGCGCGTCAGCTCGATCTCGGCTTCGCGTGCGCGTTGCTCCAGCTCTGCGGCTTCGACTTCGGCGTCGAGCGCGGTGCGGTAGGCGTCGAGCAGTTCGAGAATGCCGACCTCTCCGGCGCGATACGCCGCTTCGGCCGTGGTGGTCAGACGTTCCGACGTGGGCAGTGCCTGTTCGCGGAAGAGACGCGCCGCATTGCGCAGCTCGCGCGCTTCGGCCGCGAGGCCGCTGACTTCGCCGCGTGCGCGTGTGACGAGGAGCGTGCGTTGCGCGTTGAGGATCGCCAGCTCCGCATTCGCACGCAGCACCTCGGCGTGGTTGCGGTTGAAGAGCGGCAGACTGACGCCCGCGCCGATGATCGCCCCGCTCGCCGCCTCGGTGTTCTTCATCCCGGCCGTCAGGTCGAAAAGCGGCACCCGCCAACGCTGCGCGGCCTGCCGGTCGAGCGTCGCCGCTTCGATCCGTTTCCCGACTGCCGCGACATCCGGTCGCTGCTCGACCCGCGCCGTCAGCTCTGCATCCGCCGGGATGTCGGAGGGCACGGGCCGCTGCAACGTCACGCCGTCGAGGCGTTCGACGCCCAGCAATCCCGCCAGTCGCCGTTGCGCCGCCACGAGCGCGCCGCGTTCCGCAGCGAGCCGCGCCTCCGCGCCGATCCGCTCACGCTCCAAACGACGGCGGTCGTACCCGGACACCTCGCCACCGGCCTGCAGCCGCGCTGCTGTCTCTGCCGCAGCGCCGATCTTGCGCGACCACTCCGTCAGCGCACGCACGAGCTCCTGTTGACTCGCCGCACGGCTGAACTCCGCTCGGACGATGCGCGCGAGGTCCAGCTGCTGCCCGGCGACCTCCTGCTCCGTCGCTTCAACCCGCAGCTCGGCGGCTCGGCGACGCAGCGCTCGACGGCCCGAGAAATCGAACGACTGCGAAAGCGTCAGAAACTGCTCCGCCTCGCCCGCGTCTTCACGCGTGTACTCGAGTGTCGGATTGGGCCAGCGCTGCTCGCGCGTCACATCGCTACGGGCCAGATCGACCTGAGCGGCGCTGAGCGCGACGACGCTCTGCGACGCCTGCGCGAGACGCACGGCATCGTCCTCGGTGAGGACGTTCGGAACTGTTTGTGCGCGTGCGGTCGTCGCGAAGACGAATATGCCGATGAAGAAGAATCGTAGAAAACGCAAAGTCCACTCCTGTCGCAGGAACGCGGGTCGTGAGAACGCGCTGCGAGGAGTGGCTCAGATCAGAAAGGTCGAGAGGAGGGGTTGCAGGCCGACGTCGTCATCCATTCGCAGTGCGCCGTGCGAAACGGCGTTGCGTACAGCCGTCGCCATACGGCTCCACGTCGCCGGAACCGCCGCCGGAGCGGTGCCGACCGGCAGCGCAACGCGCGTGAGGCTCGGGATCTGCGGGACCGCCGCGGCGACGATCGGATGCTCGTGATCGCCGTGACCGGTATCGATCATCGCCGCTTCCGCGTGCGCGTCGTGATGGTCGTGCAGGTCGTGCATGACGACGTGCATCACCACCGGCGCGCCGAGAAGCGCGAGGACGATGAAGGCAGCGTAACGAACGGTCGAGCGAGACATCGCGAGTCAGTCGGCGCAAAGCCGGGAGACGCGGAAGTATATTCCGAGCCGTTCATCAGATCCTGGCCCTCCGCAGCCGCAGCGCGTTCGCGATCACGGACACGGAGCTGAAGCTCATCGCCGCCGCGGCGATCATCGGACTGAGGAGCACGCCGAGGAGCGGGAAGAGCACGCCCGCCGCGACCGGAACGCCGAGCGCGTTGTAGACGAAGGCGAAGAAGAGGTTCTGGCGGATGTTCGACATGGTCGCGTTGCTCAATCGGCGGGCGCGCACGATACCGCGCAGATCGCCTTTCACCAGCGTCACGTCCGCCGCCTCCATTGCCACGTCGGTGCCGGTGCCCATCGCGATGCCGACTTCCGCCTGGGCGAGCGCCGGTGCGTCGTTGATGCCGTCTCCCGCCATCGCCACCACGCGGCCCTCTTGCTGCAGGCGCTTGATCGCATCAGCCTTCTGATCCGGCAAAACCTCCGCGATCACGTCGTCGATGCCGAGCTTCTTCGCAACGGCCTTCGCGGTCGTCTCGCTGTCGCCTGTGAGCATGACGATGCGCAGTCCCGTTGCGTGCAGCTCGCGGATGGCTTCGGGCGTCGTCTCCTTCACAGGATCGGCAACGCCAATCAATCCCGCGGGTTTGTCGTCGATCACGACGAACATCACGGTCTGCCCTTCGCCGCGCAGCTTCTCCGCGTGTTCGGTCAGATCGCGCGCATCGACACGTAGCTCCTCGAGCAACGCGCGGTTGCCAAGGGCGACGCGCTTCCCATCGACGACCCCGCGCACGCCTTTGCCGGTGATGGACGCAAACTCCGTCGCCGCACGTACCGTCGCTCCGCGCGATTCGGCGCCAGCGATGATCGCGGCGGCGAGCGGGTGCTCGCTGGCACGTTCGACGCTCGCGGCCAGCCGCAGCAGCTCGTTTTCGTCGATGCCGTTCACTGCGACGACGGACGCCAGTTCCGGTTTTCCGCGCGTCAGTGTGCCGGTCTTATCGACGACCAGCGTATCGACGTTGCGCAGCACTTCGATGGCCTCCGCGTTGCGGAAGAGCACACCTGCCGTCGCACCTTTGCCCGCCGCCACCATCACCGACATCGGCGTCGCCAGTCCGAGGGCGCAAGGGCAGGCGATGATGAGCACCGCAACGGCGTTGACGATGGCGAATACCAGGCGCGGCTCCGGTCCGACGAACACCCAAACCGCGAATGTGATCACCGCGACCACGATTACGGTGGGAACGAACGACGCCGACACCTGATCGGCGAGCTTCTGGATTGGTGCGCGGCTTCGCTGCGCCTGCGCGACCATGTTCACGATCTGCGAGAGGAGCGTGTCCGCACCGACTCGCTCAGCGCGCATCAGCAGCGAGCCGGTTCCGTTCACGGTCGCGCCGATGAGGCGGTCGCCTTCGGCTTTCTCGACCGGCAGCGGCTCGCCGGTCACCATCGACTCGTCGATGTTGCTCGTTCCCTCCGTCACGGCGCCGTCGACCGGGATCTTCTCGCCCGGGCGAATGCGCAGGATGTCGCCAGGCTGTACCTCTTCGAGCGCAATATCCTGCTCACGTCCGTCGGGGGTGACTCTCCGGGCCGTTTTTGGCGCCAGCCCGAGAAGGGCACGAATCGCTGCCCCGGTCCTGCTGCGCGCCCGCAACTCCATCACCTGACCGAGAAGCACCAGCGCCACGATCGCCGCGGCGGCTTCGTAGTACACGGCGACATGCCCCATCGAGTCGCGGAACGAGGGCGGGAAGAGGTTCGGCACGACCGTCGCGATGACGCTGTACACGAAGGCAACCGATACGCCGAGGCCGATGAGTGTGAACATGTTCAGGTGCCGGTTGACGAGCGACGCCCATGCACGCTCAAAGAAAGGCCAGCCACCCCACAAAACCACCGGCGTCGTTAGCGCGAGCTCGATCCACGTGGCCCAGCTCAGAAGCGTGTGACCGAGGAGGTCGTGCGCCGCAGGCAGATGCCGAAGCATCGCAAAAACGACCAGCGGCACGGTCAGCGCCGTGCTGACCCAGAAACGCCGGGTCATGTCCTTGAGCTCCGGGTTTTCGTCTTCGATGGTGATCGTGCGCGGCTCGAGGGCCATGCCGCAGATCGGGCAGCTTCCTGGTGCGTCGCGAATGATCTCCGGGTGCATCGGGCAGGTCCACTCGGTCTTCGTCGCGGGAGCGACGACCATCTCCGGCTCCAACGCCATGCCGCATTTCGGGCACGCGCCGGGCTTGTCCTGCCGCACCTCCGGGTCCATCGGGCAGATGTACGTCGCGCCGGGCGGCGCCGGCTTTGGCTCCGGCCGCTTGCCGCTGGTGTATGCCGCCGGGTCCGCGTCGAACTTCGTTTTGCAGCTCGGGTTGCAGAAGTAGTACGTCGTGCCGCGGTACTCCGAGGAGCCGGCCGCGTCGGCTTTGGAGATCGTCATGCCGCAAACCGGGTCGATCACGTCCGCGGACGCAGGCGCGGCGGCACCGTAGGCCGCCGGATCGGCGTTGAACTTCTGCTTGCACGAGGTCGAGCAGAAGTAGAACGTCCGGTCGCCGATGCGTGAGGAACCCGCGGCATGCGCGGGATCGACGGTCATGCCGCAAACCGGATCGACTTCGCCGGTGTGGACGTGGGCGTGCTGGTGATTGTGGTTCATGACGATCTCCGTTCGTAAGGCGTTCAGCAGTGGCAGTGCCCGGTCGAGCAGCCTGAGGCCGAGCCAGCGGCCACCGCGGCAGCACCGACATACTCCGCCGGTGCGACGTCGAACTTCGTCTCGCAGCCGCGAGAACAGAAGTGGTACGTCTGGCCGTTGTAGCTGGACGAGCCGACCGCCGTCGCGGGGTCGATGGTCATGCCGCAGACGGGGTCGGTGACGTTGGCGGTGGCTGTGGTCGAGGTCTTCATGTGAATCTCCTTCCACAGGGGCTAACGCACTACCCGAAGCCGTCTTACACTTCCTTTTCGAGGCACCGATGAATCCCGAACTCACGCTCCAACTCGTCGACAACCACCGGCAGTTCCTGGCCTTCCTCGAACGCCGTCTCGGCGACCGCGCGCTGGCCGAGGACATCCTTCAGGACGCGTTCGTGAAGAGCCTGCAGAAGGATGAGGACGCCCGCGACGAGACGTCCTCGGTCGCCTGGTTCTACCGCACGCTCCGCAACGCCGTGATCGACCACTATCGCCGGACTGGTGCACGAAACCGGGGGCTGGAGAGCTTCGCCCGCGAGCTCGAGGATGCGGTCGAGCCTCCGCCGGAAGTGCGCGATGAGATCTGCGGGTGCGTGTCCCGTCTCGCGTCGACGCTGAAGCCGGAATACGAAGCTGCGATTCGCCGCATCGATGTCGAAGGCGCGCCCGTTCAGGATTTCGCCACGGAAGCGGGGATCACCCCGAACAACGCCTCGGTGCGCGTGTTCCGCGCACGCGAGGCATTGCGGAAGCAGGTCAAGACGTCGTGCGGCACCTGCGCCGATCACGGATGTCTCGAGTGCTCCTGTGGGAAGAAGAAGTCGGCGGGTGCTGCGGCGCATCACTGAAGCAGATCGGCCTCCTGCTGCGCCACACCGCGAACGAAGATCGCGTCGCCCGAGTAGTTGTCGATGACGGAGCCCCACGTGAACACCGGCGCGGTCGTTTCGGCGACGACGACGCCGTCATCCGCGTACAGGCCGCCGAACATGGCCGACAACGACCACTGTTGCATGCTCCGCGGTGGGACGACCAACGGCACGCTCTCGAGGAACGGCTTTCCGTCGATGCCGAGCAGCGTGAATCGCACTGTTACCGCTTCGAGCGTGGGGTTCATCACGCCCAGATTCGTGCGTACATCCGCTCTGCTTGCGACGTGGAGCACTGCAGAGGATCGCGTCGCGTCTGCGACTTCCAAAGCGGGAACGAACTGGCCGTAGGTTCCGGGCCGCGTGGCATCTCCGGTGCCGGTGTAAGTGCGCGAGCTGACGATGAAGTCGTCGTTGGTGTGGGCGTGATCGGAATCGATCCGGATCGCCCCGACGGCGCTCGTCGCCCACGGCGCGAGGATGCTCACAACGTCGTCGAGTACGAGCGTCTGCTGTTTTCCGATACTGAATCCGCGGCCGGAAATGTTGCTGCCGTCCATCCCCTGCGGCAGGAAGTGCAGGCTGACGTTGATGTCGTTGACGCTCGACGGGTTGTAGATGCGGACGTCCGTGCGCCAGTAGGTGCCGCTCGAGCCCGGCGCTTTGGCGGCGGCAGGGATGTACTTGTTCTTCGCGAATGCGGTCGTGGCGAGTTGGATTGCGAGAAGTGCGGCGAGGATGATCGTTCGTTTCATTCGTTCCCTCCGCGTGGGCAAACGCGGAAGGGGGTGGGGCCTTACAGCGTCCTAGGAAGGAACGCGCGTATCTCGGCGTGGTGGCACAATCGAAAACGGTG
>DATELS010000372.1:0-8321 GCA_035276365.1 Thermoanaerobaculia bacterium | reverse complement strand
CGGCGCGGTGTTCCACTTGCTGTCCAGCTCTTTGGGCAGGCGCTCGCGGAGGTTGCCGACGTCCCACGGACCGCTGATGAACATCGCGAACTCGCCGGCGCCGAACTGCTGATAGAGGTTCGTGACCTGACTCGCTCCCATCGGCGGCGCGAGTCCGCGTTTGTAGATGTCGATGTAAAACGCGAAGGCCTGCGTGAATCGCGGATCTTCAAAGCGCGCATGACCGTCGTCCGACACGAGCTCCGCGCCGCGCTGCGCGGCGAGCAGTACCGGCTGCGCCCACTCGTTCGTCGGCATGAGCAACGGGAAAAAGTGCGGGTCCTTCGCCTCGCGCTCGAGCTTTTCCATGACCGCGATCCACTCGCTCCACGTGCGCGGCGGCGTGGGGATCATGTCCGTGCGATAGAAGAGGACGCGCGTGTCGACGTACCACGGCACGCCATAGAGCGTGCCGCCGACGACGTTCGTGTCCCAGATGCCGGGGAAATAATCGCGCTTGTCGACGCTGTGCGACTGTGCGACGCGCGCGTCCAGCGGCTCAATGGCGCGCACGGCGACGAACTCGGGGATCCACGTATTGCCCGTCTGTGCGATGTCGGGCAGGGAATTGCCGACGTGCGCCGTCAGCATCTTCTCGTGCGCGGCGGTCCAGGGGATTTGCTGCACGTCGACGCGAATGCCGGGGTTTTCCTTGTAGAACTCCGGGAGCAGCGCCGCGACGACTTCGCCCTCGCGGCCGAGGCCCCAGAAGCGGATGGTGGTCGTGGTGCTCGAGCGGCTCGTGCACGACAGCAGGAGCAGCGCGAGCACGACTCTCTTCATTGCCC
Organism: Thermoanaerobaculia bacterium; assembly: GCA_035276365.1. Classification (GTDB taxonomy): domain Bacteria; phylum Acidobacteriota; class Thermoanaerobaculia; order Gp7-AA8; family Gp7-AA8; genus QHVT01. The sequence goes on along the minus strand of DATELS010000372.1, from coordinate 7,494 downwards.
GAGCCACCCGCCCGTGAAGCCCGCGCGCCGCAGTCCCAGTCGCACGTGCTCGTTCTTCTTCATGGTGTTCCACACGAGACCGGAGCGGTGGTTCTCGATCATCGCGACAATGGGACCCTGATCGATGCCCAGGTAGTCGTGATCGACCCAAGTCACTCCGGGGATGACGTGGCCCATCTGCACCTTCGTCTCGAAATTCAACGTGGGATTGAAGGAGTCGATGAAGCCGTATTGCTTGTAAATGTGCTCGCCCCAGTTCTTGTACATCGACTCCATGGCCGGTTGGGCGATCTCCGGAGCCAACGCAATGGAAGAGATGGCGGCGGTGGGCGCTATGGTGCCGTCATCGCGAATCTCGTGCGCGGCCGCGCCGCGTGCGGCATATGTGTAGAACTGGCGCTTCGTGCCGTTGATGTCGAGAAATGCGTCGATTGGGCCATCACATGCGGTAAAACCCCACAGATTCTCGCCGTATCCGCGCCATTTCATCGGATTGTCGATCGCGTACGCGCGTTGTGCATACGTCGCGCGTCGCGCGTTCTCGGCGTAATCGATTCCTTTGGCACGCATGTAGTGATCGCGAATTCCGCGAAAATCGATCCACATGTGCGAGTACTGATGGCCGAACAGCGGCGCGAAATTGACGTGCTCCTGTCCGTAAAAGGTCTCCCACTTGTATGTGGCGGTGTACGCGTTCCACGCCTTCGGCGAAATGGGATGCGTCGGCGACCCGATGGCGAGGATGTACAGGATCATCGCCTCGTTGTAGCCGATGTAATCCCAGTCGTGCAGGCCGCCCTCCGGCGTCCAGCCCATGCTCACGAGCGGCGGACGCTCGAGGAAGAACGACCATTCCGCGCGCGTATAGAGCTGCTCTGCGAGATCGCGAATCTCGCGTTCCGCGGCATTATCGCGATCGAAATACGACTGGCAAAACAGCGCGCCGGCGAGAAACAGCGTCGTATCGATCGTCGACAATTCGACGTCCTTGAAGCGCTCGCCGGTCTTCATGTCGAGGAAGTGATAGTAGAAGCCGCGATAGCCGGTCATGCCAGCCGCGGCGTCGCCCTGCTTCGCATTGAGGAAGAAGCTCAGCGTCGTCAATACGCGTTGCGCGGCCGCCTCGCGCGTCACCCAGCCGTGCTCCGCGCCGATGCCGTACGCGGCCAGGCCGAAGCCGACTGCAGCCACGCTGGAGAACGACGGCGTCGGCCAGCGATCGGGCACGAGCCCGTTCTCGGGATTCGCCGTCTCCCAGAAGAAATTGAACGTGCGGTGTTGCACGTCGTCCATGAGATCGACGGGCACAGTCGCCTGTGGCGCCGCGGGAGGCCGCGGCGTCACACAGGACAGAGTGAGGATCAAAAGGGCGGCGATTGCCGCCCTGATCGAATGAGCCATCGGTCGCGCGTCAGTAGCGGAAGCGGAGGCCGATCTGGTAGCGGCGCTGCGATCCTCCCACGATCGCCGTGGGCTTGCCGAGGTTCGGGTTGCCTTCGGGCGGGTTGAAGTCCTGGAAGAACGCGTAACGCTGCTCATTGAAGAGATTGAACGCCTCCAGCGTCACGCCGACCGAGTGATTGAGCACGCCGAAATCCTTCTCCGCGCGCAGATCGACCGTCGTCCACGCCGGGCTCTCACCCGTCCGCGGGTGATAGCAGCCGACGCAGAAGCCCTTCGAGAAATCGTGAATGCGGAACTTGTCGCCCGAGCTGTACTGAATGAGCGTGCTGAGACGCGTGTCCCACGGCAGACCGACAATGCCGCTGGCCACAATGCGGTGGTCCTGCGTGCCCGGCGTGCCGTAGCGCGGCCAGTCGGCGATCGTCGGCAGATCGAGGCTGAAGAGATCGCCACCGACCTGCTCCGCATCCGCGTACGTGTACGCGATGTTAAAACCGTATTTCGACTGCGACGTGTATGGGCGATCGAGCTGCAGGTAAATCGCGTCGTACCACGTGCGGACGTCGTCCGACGAGATCAGGATGTTGCTGTAGGCCGGGTCGACCTGCGGGCAGCAGAAGCCCTTGCCCCACAGGTAGCTGAAACCGTTGTAGCTCTTGATGTTGGCGTAGCTCGCGGACGCGACGTAGTTGCCGAAGCTTTGGCGCACGCCGATGTTCCATTGATTCGAGTACGGCACCTTCGTGTCGTTCTCGACGAGGAAAACCTCCGGCTTGCCCGTAATGCCGCTGGCGAGGACTTCCTTGAGTCCCGCCACGGTCAGATATTTCGGATCCCACTTCACGGCGGGCTGGCCGAAGACCGGCGAGCCGTCCGGCGAGAAGAAGAATTCGCCGACGGAATGCTGCAGACGGAAGCGCTCGTCGAGCGTGTTGTTGAAGAGATTGCGGTCGTAATAGCGCCCCGCGCCGCCGAAGATCACCGTCCGGCCGTTCTGCTTCAGGTCATACGAGAAGCCGAGGCGAGGCTGGAACATGTCCGACTTCGGCTCGCGGTCGTTGCCATCGGTGAAGAATTTCGACGGAAAGTCGTCGGACAGGCGCGCGCGCACGTCGGCGGGCGTGACGTAGTCCGTGTCCATCATGTTGGTCTCGTAATCCCAGCGGAGACCGAGGTTGAGAGTGAGCGAGCGATTGAAGACCCACTCGTCCTGGGCGTAGAGGCCGTATTCCTGATTGTCCGCGGACAAATCGGGGTTGCCCAAGCCGAAGCGCGCTTTGTACGGAATCGTCGAGCTCAGATCCGAGCGGAAGAAATAGCGGGGATTTTCCTCGAAGAACTTCGTCGCCGTGTAGTCGAGGAATTCCACGTTGCCGCCGACCTTCAAGGTGTGCGTGCCGCGCAGATTGAGATTCGAGAACGTGACGTCGTCGCGGAACGCCAGACGGCGCTGGCCGATGTCCTGCTCCGTATCGCGTCCGCCGATGCGCAGCAGACCTTCATAGACGAATCCGACTTCGCCGGGATTCGTCGGCGACGGATTCCAGTGGAAATCCTGAATGCTGCCGGTGAGCTCGTTGTACCACGTGCTCGCCGTGTACTGATGCCGGCCCGTGAGACCCCAGACATCCTGTTTCGCATTTTCAGCGGACTCGAAGCTCGTCTCGCCGCCGAACCCGCGCACGTCCGTTTCCTTGCGGTAATTCGCGCTGACGTCGAAGAGCGAGCTCGCCGCCATCTGATAGCTGATCTTGCCGAACGCGAGGTCGGAGCGGAACGGCGAGCCGAACGTGCCGGCGAATGGAGCCAGCTTCGCGCGCAGTGCGGGATCGTTCTGGAAGCCGCCGCCCAGCGCGACCGTCTCCTCGCGATCCTGATCGTTCGCCTCGTACGACACGAAGAAATGCATGCGGTCCCGGATGATCGGGCCGCCGACGCTCAACCCGTACTGCTTGCGCTCGTATTCGGGATTGAGCCCATTGAGCGGGTTCTCCGCAACCAGACCCTTGTCCTGATAGTAGAGGAACGCGTCGCCGGTCAGCTCGTTCGAGCCCGTCTTCGTGACCGCGGTGATGATCGCGCTCGATGCCTTTTGGTATTCGGCGCTGTAGTTCTGCGTAATGACCTTGAATTCCTGCACCGCGTTCTGCGGGAAGGGATTGCCGCGGCTGGCGTCCTGTCCGACCACGCCGCCCTGAATGACGTCATTCTTGAAGCTCACGCCGTCGATGAAGACGTTCGTCGACGACGACGACTGCGCGCCCGCCTTCACTTCCTTGCGAAATTCATCGGTGCCGAGCAGCACGCCCGGCGCCAGAGCGGCGAAATTGAGAAAATTGCGGTCGTTCTGCGGCAGTGTCTCCATCTGCTGCGGCGTAATGACCGTCGCCAATTCGGGCGTGCGAGTCTCCTGCACCTGCGAGCCGATGACGGTAATGGACTCCATGACGACGAGGTCCGGCTGCAGTTTGAAGTTGGCGGCGACGTCCTGTCCGACGCTCACTGTCAGCTCCCGCGAGCTCGCCTTGTACGACGGCGCAACGACGTCGATTCTGTACGTGCCCGGATTGAGTCCATTGAGCAGGAAATTGCCCTGCGCATCCGCGGTGGCATTGTAGTGATATCCCGTCTGCACCGACGTCGCCGTGACCTCCGCGGTCGGGAACGGATTTCCGCTCTCGTCCGTGATCTTGCCGCGGATCGTGGCGTTCGTCTGTGCTTGTGCGACTCCCGCAATCAGGCAACACAAGATCGCGAGAATCCCTACTGCCCTGAAGCTGAGTCTCATGGGAATCTCCTCCTTCATTTCCGAGCCTTTTGTCGTAATGGCGTTTCTTTGTTGCGCGCGCCGGAGCGGGACCCGCAGGACTCGCGGACCACAAGCGTCGTCGCGATCACATCGTGTTTGTTTCGGCCGTCGCCGCCCTCTTCGAGCGTATTGACCAGATGATCGACGGCGCGGCGTCCCATTTCCGCGATCTCGACGCGCACCGTGGTCAGTGGCGGAGTCAGATAGCGGGCGATCGGAATGTCGTCGAAGCCGGCCAAAGCAACGTCTTCCGGCACGCGCATCTGCGCCTCGCGCATCGCGCGCAAAGCGCCGATGGCCATGGCGTCATTGGCGGCGAAAATCGCATCTGGACGCGGTTTACGCGACAGAATCTCCGGCGCCGCGCGGTATCCCGAATCCTCGGTGAAATCGCCCGCGAACTCGATCGGCTCCGCCCCCACGGCCTCGAGTGCCTCGCGATATCCGCGGCGGCGCTCGGCCGCGTCCGCATTGCGCTCCGGACCTGTAATGAACGCGATGCGGCGATGGCCGAGGGACAACAGATGGTCGGTCATGGCGCGCGCGCCGTTGTAATTGTCGATGCGAATCGTGCGGCGTCCCGTGGCCGCGCAATTGAGCAGGGCGACGGGCGTGTCGGGCGCGAGCGCGCGCGAGATGGAGCCGAGACCGAGGTCGGGCGACATCACAATGAGGCCGTCGACGCGTCCGCGCAGCGCGCGCAGCATCTCCGACATCTCTTCCGCGTCACTGTGCGAGCCGGAGACGAGGATGTGATACCCCCGCTGCCTCGCCGCCACATCCACCCCCCGAATCACCTCGGAGAAAAACTCGCCGTGCAGATCGGGCAGGAGCACGCCAATGGTGCGCGTCGAGCGCGTCGACAGGCTGCGCGCGCCGGCGTGCGGTACGTATTGCAGCGCCGAGGCGACGTCCATCACGCGGCGGATCGTGTCTTCGCGGATCGGACCCTTCTGATTGAAGACGCGGGAGACCGTGGCGACGGAGACACCGGCCTTGGCCGCGACGTCACGGATGGTGACGTTGGCGGTGGCGGAGGCGGCACGATTGGGCGTACGCGGCATCGCGAATGTAAACGGTTACATAGAATGTATGCGAGCGACCCGCGCGATGTCAATCCACTATTCAATCGCGCGGACGGTGACGGAGCCCGGCCACGGAAAAGGGATCTCCGTTGCGAATGCTCGGAGAACCTGACCGGCGGCGTTGCCGGATGTCCTCGAGGCGGCGACGATCGTCACCGGTCCAGGCGGCAAGCCGGGCGCAACCCAAACTCCATCCGTATCGGACAGCTCGGCATCGAACAGAAACGCCAACGCACCCTCGCGAAGGACGACATCCCCGATCCAGAGCGTCACGCCGGCGAAACGCGCAGGAGAACCGTCGCTCCGCGTGAACCTCATGACGAGCGGTGCGGCGGATGCGGGGAATCGCAACTGCGCGCTCGAAGGATCGGCGCGATGCCAGCGCCGCACGAACACGCCGGCATTGGGATGCCGGCCGAGCAACAGAGTCTGGTCGAGACTCTCCGGGATTTCGACGACGCCGTCCGCATCCGCTTGCCCCCTCCAGAGAAAGCCGAGCGTCTCCGGATGGACGCTGATGAGCCGCGCTCCCGATGCCGGCGCGCCGGACGGCAGGAGCACATGAACCGCGCGATGGTTGCCCTCCGCGCGCAGTTGCACGTTGACCGTGTGCTCGGCTTCGTCTCCTTCGGCGACGTTGAAATGGATCGCTTCGGCCTTGAAGTATCCGGTCGCCTGCGTGTGAAGCTCGACCACGCCCGCGTACAACGGCGGGAGGTCGGCGATGCCGGCGTCATTCGTCATGACCGTCCGGCTCGCGCTTCGTTTGCCTTCGCGCGGATCGTTCCAGCGGTTGATGAGAGTGGCCGTCGAACCGCCGATCGGTTTGCCGGAGTCGGAGTCGGTGACGGAAATGCGGTACCGCGTGCGCGGAATCCTGAAATCGAGATCGTTCGCGCCGTCCGTGAGATGGACGAGCTCGCGATGAGAAGGAAGATCGGGCCGATCGCGAAGCCACACTTCGGCGACCGTCGATCCTCCGCCCCACAGGAACGCCTCGTACTCGCCCGCGTCGTTCGTCTCGAGATCGAGCTTCGCGTCCGACCGCCGGAATTGCATCTTGCTCGCGGCGCGCTCGGTGCCGTAATAAACGACGCCGGACACGCGAATCGGAGTGAGCTCGATCGTCGTCGTGACGTCGTCGCCGCTCGTGAGATCGGCGCGTTCGTCGATCTTCCACGAGCCGATGACGATCTCGACGTCGAGCAGTTGCGACGGCATGTACGGAAACGTCTGGACTCCGGCGCGATCGAATGTACGTTCGGCGATCGCTTGCCGGGTTCCGTCCGCGACAAGGCGGATCTGCGGAGATTTTCCTTTGATGGCCAATGTGGCCGCATCGGTCAACCGCACGTCGACCTTCAATGACGGCTTCATTCTCACGACCGCGCGGACGGTCGCGACTCCATTTCGCGGCACAGCGATTGAAGCCGCCGGCATCGTCAGGTGTTCCGATCGGACGTCGACGCGAGCGACGCCGGAATCCAATCCAAGCCAGCCGGCGAGCAAAGTGTCCGCGCCGGCTCGGGCGATGACATCCGGAGGCCGCGTCGTTTCCGACCGTTCGAGTACGAACAATGCCGCCTCTGTGTCGGGTACGGCCGCGTCGTCGATGAGCGCTACAGCATGCGCGACACTCCGCGACGCGGCGAGAACGGGTTTGGCGTCATTGTGGGCAGAAAATACGGCCGACAGCGCCGATACATCGTCACGGCGGTCTTTGGCGATGAGGACGAACTGCGCGCGCGGGACTTGGATTTCTTTTCCCAGCTCACTTGGGAAAATGCGGCGGCGAAACGTTTTCCATTCGCGGGAAGCGGTCGCTTCGAGAATCCAGACAGCGTCCGCGGGGTCGAGAGCCTTCGTACCCGGGACGATCCGCACTGCGTCCACAAGCTGCGCAACGACCTTGTGCTCGCTCTTTTCGTCGATCTCCGCAACCGTACGGCTAACGACGCCGTCACCTTCCACCCACACAGAAAAACGTCCGCCCAGAATTTCGATCGGGTCGCCACAAGGGACAGACCGCAAACCGCGGTTGTCCGCGATGAGAATCCGGCAGTGCGCGGGCCACGGCGCAGCCGACCATCGTCCCCCGCTCATTGTGACTGGCTCGACCGTGAGCCGGGACGTGCGCGAAGCCGCGGCGGCGGGCAAGCACAGAAACGCGCTCGCCAGCAAGACGCTGACGAGCGC
>DATELS010000371.1:0-4054 GCA_035276365.1 Thermoanaerobaculia bacterium | reverse complement strand
GAGATTTGCAACCGCCTCGATCGCATCCCGCTCGCCATCGAGCTCGCCGCCGCACGCGTGAAGGTGCTCAGCGTCGACGACATCGCCTCGCGCCTCGACGACGCATTCGCGCTCCTCGCCTCGGGATCGCGCACCGCGACGCGGCATCGAACGATTCGCGACACGATCGACTGGAGTTATCGGCTGCTGTCCGCCGAGGAGCAGGCGCTGTTTCGGAGACTGGCGGTATTCGCGGGAACGTTCACGTTGCCCGCGGTCGAGGCGATCTGCGGCGGCGACGCGCTCGAGCTCCTCTCCGCGCTTGTCGACAAATCCCTCGTCATCGCCGCCGACTCGCACTATCGCCTGCTCGACACCGTCCGCCAGTACGCGGCGGAGAAACTCGACGAGGCGGGCGAGCGCGACGCGTATCGCGAGAAGCACGCGCGGCATTTCGTCGCGCTCGTCGAGGAGCTCGAGCCGCGGCTCTTCGCCGGTGCCGTCGACGCGCAGGCGCTCGCGCGCATCGATCAGGAGATCGGCAACATCCGCGCGGTCTTCGAGTGGGCGGGAGGCGACGAGCTCGCGCTGCGACTGCTGTACGCGCTGCACTGGTACTGGTTCGCGCGCGGACACTTCCACGAGGCGCGACGCCGCGTGACGCATGCACTCGCGCGCGCGGAACGCGACGTCGATCCCGTGATTCGCGCGAAAGCCGCGATCGCCGCGGCGAATGCCGCGAGCTGGCAGGCCGACTGGGCGGCGCTGCGTCCGATGATCGACGAGGCGGTCGCGGTCCTCCGCGACACGAACGATCTCCGCGCGCTCTCGAACGCGCTGCGACTCCTCGGCACCGCGCAGGCGTTCGCCGAAGGCGATCACGACACGGCCGCGCGCACGCTGGCCGAGGCGTTGGAGATCGCGCGGAGGAACGGGCGGGACGTCAACCTCGCGCTCACGCTGTACTGGCAGGGACACATCGCGCAGCTTCGCGACGACTGGCCGACCGCGCGCACGGCATTCGAGGAGGCGCATCAACTCGGCGTCGCGATGGGCAACCTCCCCGCGATCGCGCATCCCCTCACCGCCCTCGGACACGTCGCGCTGCACGAGGGCAATCGCGACGAGGCGCTCGACGCGTTCCGCCGCGCGTTCGATCTGCACGCGGAGAGCGATGATCGCTGGGGACTGACGCAAGTCGTTGAAGGCATCGGTCTCGCGCATCTCGATGGCGGCGACGCGGAGACCGGCACGCGCCTCCTCGCTGCCGCCGCCGCGGCGTGGCTGCACCTCGGCGCGCGTCCGAGTCGCGGCGCGGCGTTCGAGGAAGAGAAGAGCGGCCGCATTCGCGAGGCGCTCGGCGACGATCGCCTGCGCGTCGTTCTCGCCTCGGGTGCCGCGATGCCGTACGACGCGATGGTCGCGCTCACGCGCGAGTCGCTCGCGCTCGAGGCGTCGGTGGCGACGATCGCGTTGCAAGTGCGCGCCCTCGGTCCGCTCGAGATTCTGCGCGACGGTGCGCATGTCGACGAGTCCGCGCGTGCGCGCGAGTTGCTGTTGTACCTCCTCATCCATCCGTCCGGTCGCACGAAGGAACAGATCGGCGCCGCGCTCTGGCCCGATGCGGATCCCGCGAAGCTGCGCAACAACTTTCACGTCACGCTGCACCGCCTGCGCAAGCTCCTCGGCGGCGCGGAGTGGATCGTCGTCGAGTCGGAGACGTACGCGCTCGATCGCAAGCGCGGCATCGAGTTCGACGCGGAGATTTTCGAGCGCGAGGCCGGCGCCGCGATGCGCGCGCGCAGCGCCGATCGCCTGCAGCACGCGCTCGATCTCTATCGCGGACCGTTCTTCGAAAACGCGTCGAGCGGCGAGTGGTACGAAGACATCCGCGAGCGTCTGCGCGATCTGTACGCGCGCGGGCTCGATCAACTCGCGCGCCTGCGCGTCTTCGAGAACGACTACGCCGCGGCGGCCGAGGCGTATCGGAAGTTGACGTCGCTGGACGATCTCGATGAAGAGGCCGCGGCGGGACTTATTCACGCGCTGCAGAAGCAGGGCGATCACGCCGGTGCGCTGCGCGCGTGGGACCGGCTGGCGAAGGCGCTGCGGCGCGAGCTCGGCGTCTTTCCCACCGTAGAGCGTCCCCAGTAAGCACCGTCAGTAAGCGCCGGGTAAGCGCCCTTCCGTACCGTGCGCATCACCATGGCTCGATACCTGTTCGCCCCGATGCCATTCACCGGTCACGTGAATCCCGGTCTGCCCATCGCGCGCGAGCTCGTGCGCCGCGGCCACGACGTGCGCTGGTACGCGCCGCCGCGCTACAAACGCGCGATCGAGTCCATCGGCGCGCGCTGGGTGCCGTTCGCGCACGCGATGCCGCTCGACGACGAGCGCATCGAGAGCCTTCCCGACCGTCCCGCGGAAGGCATCAAACAGTTGCAGTACGACATCAAGCACATCTTCGTCGAGTTCATCTCCGGCGCGCTGCGCGATCTCGAGGACGAGTTCATTCGCGAGCCGTTCGACGTCATCGTCGGCGACAACGCGGCGGCGGTCGTCGAGGCCGTGCACCAGCGCTTCGGCATCCCGTGGGCGCTGTACGGAATGAGCGTGCTCACGCTGTCGAGCCGCGATACCGCACCGTTCGGCCTCGCCCTTCCGCCGAGCTCCACTCCCCTCGGCCGTCTCCGCAACAAAGCGCTTTCGTGGCTCGTAAACAACATCATCTTTCGCGACGCCAACCGCACCAACGCCCAGCTCCGCCGCAACCTCGAGCTTCCGCCGCTCGGACGCAGCATCTTCGACTTCGGAAAAACCGCGAGCGTGTATCTGCAGAGCGGCATCGCGGCGTTCGAGTATCCGCGCACCGATCTCTCATCGAACGTGCACTTCATCGGCGCGTCGACGCCGCCCGCGCCCACGGACTGGACGCCGCCGTCGTGGTGGTCGCGTCTCGATGGCCGCCGCGTCGTGCTCGTGACGCAGGGGACGATCAACAACGACTACGATCAGCTGATCAAGCCCGCGCTCCGCGCGCTCGCCAACGAAGACGTGCTCGTCGTCGTCACGACGGGCAGCAAGCCGGCGTCGGCGGTCGAGATCGATCCGCTGCCCGCGAATGTTGTCGTCGAACGCTTTGTTCCCTACGCGCACCTCATGCCGCGCGTCGACCTCTTGTTGACGAACGGCGGCTTCGGCTCGATTCAGATCGCGCTGACACAGGGAGTGCCCGTCGTTGCGATCGGCAAGACGGAAGAGAAACCCGAGATCGCGAATCGCGTCGAATGGTCAGGAGTGGGCATCGGACTGAAGGTGCGCATTCCGGCCGAGACGCAAATCCGCGACGCGGTGCGGCGCGTACTCAATACACCAACGTATGCAGCACGGGCCGAGGCTTTTCATTACGCAATGGCAGGGATGGATGCCGCGAAACGCGGCGCCGACCTGCTCGAAGAGCTCGCGGACGACGAAGTCCTCGAGCAAAGTGCCTGAGAGGAACCCATGACCGGCATCGGATTGATGGCAATGTTTCTACTGATTTTCGTGACTGTCTCTAAGGAGCATCACGACTGACGCTGGCGAGCATCCCGCACGCGGCGTGCTTTGCCGCGCCGCCCGAGTACCGGCGTACGACGGGAATCCCGAGCGTGCGCAGTGAGTCGCGAAAGCGCGCCAGCTCGTCGTCGTCCGCGCGACGATAGCCATCCGGACGCGCGTCGTTCACATCGATCAGATTGAGGCGCAGCGGCACGCCGTCGAAGAGCGCGCGCAGCGCCTCCACTTCATCATCGCCCGTGTTGATGCCGCCGAGGACGACCCAGGCGATGGTGACGCGTCCGCCGAGCGCGTGTTGATACGCGCGCACCGCATCCGCGAGCTCGCGCACCGGCCATGCCGCGGCTTTCGGCAGAAGCGCGCGACGACGCGCGTCGATCGCCGACGTCAGCGACACGATCAGGCGATACGGCCGCCGCTCCTCGGCATAGCGGCGGATCTGCGGCACGAGGCCGACGGTCGAGATGGTGATGGCCTTGGCGTTGATGCGGCCGCCGCACGGATGCTGCAGGATCTC
>DATELS010000370.1:0-2923 GCA_035276365.1 Thermoanaerobaculia bacterium | reverse complement strand
TCAGGCCAGGCGCCGGCGAAGAAGCTCGACACCGTGCCGCGCACCGCGGGACACAAGGTTTATCTCATCGACAAGCCGGACGCGCCGCAGTCGGTGATCGTGGCGACGCACGTGTCGGAGCCGGGCGGCGTGGCGGAAGACCTCGCGATCCGAGACGGTGATGCGCAACTTCGGCGGCATCGCGACGTCGCGACTCAATCGCAATCTCCGCCTCGACAAGGCATTGGAGCTATGGCACGTCGGGCGCGCTGAACAACGCGCGCGGGCAGCGGCCGTTCGTCGTCGTCGCGCCGGTGCAGACGGACAAGACGAAGGAAGCGATCGTCGAAGTGCAGAAGGAGATTCGCGGCGTCGCGGGCGAGCGTCCGGTCGCGGGCGAGGAGTTCACGAGCATGCTGCGCAGCCAGGTGATGCGACTGCCGGGCGCGTACGAGACGCTTGGCGCGCTGTCGAACGCGGCGATCAGCATGCTGATGCTCAATCGCCCCGAGGAGTATTACGCGCAGTACGCGAAGAACATTCGCACGTTGACCGAGGAGAGTTTGAACACCGCGGCGAAGAAGGCGGTGCGGCCGGAGGAAGTGATCTGGATCGTCGTCGGCGATTTGAAGAAAGTCGAAGCCGGCATTCGCGAGCTGAACCTCGGCGACGTCGTGAAGCTCGACGCCTCGGACCTCTAGTTAGCGCTTGATTCGGTAGCCGAGCTTCTCCAGCTCGGCTACCACCTTCGCGGCGTGATCGCCCTGGATTTCGATCTCGGCATCGTTCGCCGTGCCGCCCGCGCCGCACTTTTTCTTCAGCGTCGCGGCGATGGTGTTCAGCCTCTCCGGCGTGTGCTGAAAGCCGCTGGCGACGGTGACGGTTTTCCCCGCGCGCCGCTTGCGATCGACAAAGACGCGGATGGTCTGCTTCGACGCGTCGGCATCCGCGCGCGTCTCGAGCTTCCCCTCCTCGCGCAACCTCCGCGCCTCCTCGGGGTCCGATGTCCAAACGAGTTTCGATGTCATGATCTGGCTCCGATGCGCGACGACGAACATTATCGCGGCTGGCGTCGTCCCGGACCGATTCCTCCGGGCGGCGTGGAGCCGGAGGACGGCGAGACGCGCGATTACATCTGCGGGCACTTCCGCATCTTTCAGTACGCGAAGGGACATCGCTACTCGACGGATGACGTGCTGACGGCGTGGTACGGCACGACATGCGCGCCGAGCGTCGCGCGCGCCGCGGATCTCGGATCGGGCATCGGCTCGGTGGCGACGATCGTCGCGTGGCGACTGCCGGGCGCGGTGCTGTGCACGGTGGAGGCGCAGGAGATGTCGATCCGTCTCGCGCGAAAGTCGATGCGCTACAACGGACTGGAGTCGCGCGTGATGCTGTACCAAGGCGATCTGCGCGATGCGACGGTGCTCGGGAACGAGAAGCCGTTCGATCTCGTCACCGGCTCGCCGCCGTACTGGCCGGAGGGAACGGCGACGACCGCGGAGCATCCGCAGGCCGTGCCCGCGCGGATCGAAGTGCGCGGCTCCGTGTTCGACTACGCGCAGGCGGCGGCGCGCATCCTCGCACCGGGAGGCGTGTTCGCGTTCGTCTTTCCGACCGCGCAGCTCGAGCGCGCGCTCGCTGCGATCGCGGAGGCGCGGCTCGCGCTCGTGCGCCGCCGCGATGTGATTTTCAAGGAAGGAGACGCGCCGCTGATCACGCTCTTCGCCGCGACGCGCGCCGACGACATCCCGCCGACGTATGAGGCGTTCGCCGAACCGCCGTTGACGATTCGTCGCGCGGATGGCGGTGTGGATGCGGAGTACTCCGCGATCCGGATGAGCTTTGGATTTCCTCCCGGAAACGTGCCCTGACGATCTACCCCAGCCGGCGCGTGGCTTCCGCCACGCCTGCTTCGATCCCGCACTCCGCGTACAAATCGCGCGCTTCGGTCCAGAGTTGCCGCGACTCCTCCTCCGCGCCTTGCAATCCGCGCAGGATCGCAAACGGTCGCACGGCGTTCGCGAGATCGAGCTTCTTCGTCGCGGGATTCGCGCGATAGAGCGCGAGCGCCTCGACGTACAGCGGCTCCGCGAGCGCGAGCTCGCCGTCGCGGCGATGCATGTCGGCGAGGTGGCGGATCGCGTGCGCGAGGCGATCGGTGTTGCCGCTCTCGCGATGCTGCGCGATCAACGCGTGAAGCTCCTCGCGCGTCGTCACTTCCCACCCGCCCGCATGAACTCGAACGTCGTCCCGAGCGCCTCCACCATCGCCGACTCGAGATCCGAGTTCACCTGATGGATCTTCGCGATCAGCTCCGCGAGATTCTTCAGCTCCTCGCGCGCGAGCGCGAGCTCGCGGAACAGCTCGAGCTGGATGAAGTGCGTCTGGCGATTGATCTCCTTGCGCAGCTCGTCCGTGTCCGCCATCGTGCCTTGGTCGTGCGCGTGGAGGAACGTGTCGCTCAGTTGGCTGAGCGCCGTCAGCGTCTGCAGCGACGCCTGCGGCTCCTCGCCCGCCTTCTGCTGCGCCTTCTGAATGCGATCGCGGACTTTCTCGATCGCGGTCAGCTTCTGGAAATCCGTGAGGTCTCCCATCGCCGCGGCCATCTGCCCGACGATGAACGCGTCGCGCTGCACGGACTTTGACAGGAACTGCATCCGCTGCTCGTACTCCAACACGTTCGTCCGCCACTCCGCGGGACGACGCACGGCGCGCTGCGGCGGCCGCTCCTGGGCGAACACGCTCACCGCAAACGCAACGCAAACGAAGAGAACGCAACGGCGCATCACGAGACCTCCTGTTGTGCTGCGAGCACGCGCGCCAGCGCGGCGGCCTGCTCGCGGATTTCGGGGATGGCAGTCGACTCCCACAGCGCGGGACGTCGCAACGGGCCGAGGGTGAAGAGACCGGGAACGGGCGCGCCGGCGTGATCGAGGAGACG
>DATELS010000369.1:0-3373 GCA_035276365.1 Thermoanaerobaculia bacterium | reverse complement strand
ACCACGCGGAGGCGAGGTTCGGCTCGTTTTCGCCCGGCTTGTACGCAAGGTACTTGCGCAGCGACTCCTCGCCGCGCGCGTAGTTGCTCTCCGAGCGCGCCGCGAGCTGGCCGATGCGGAAGTACGGCGGCATGTACGCCGGATCGAGCTTGATCGCCATGTCGAGTTCGTGCTGCGCGCCCGCCCAGTTCTTGTCGGTGTTGATGAGGAAGCCGCCGAGGAAGTAGTGCGCCTTCGCGGAGTTCGGCTGCTCGCGGACGGCGTCGACGAACTCCTTGCGCGCGAGGTCCGTCTTCTTCTGGCGCGAATAGACGCGCGCCTGTGCGCGGTGACCGTCGAGCGCGTCGCGCTTGCGGATCTCCTCGACCTGCGCCTGCGCCTTTTCGGCGCTGCCGCCCATGAACGACGGCGCGATCAGGTAATAATCAATGAGGGCGAAGCGCGCCTGAATGTGACTCGGATCGAGCTCGACCGCTTTTTCGAATTCGGCCTTCGTCTTTTTCGCCAGCGACGCCTGGCTGAACATGTTCGCGTTCTGCGCGTGCTCGCCGTACGCGGCGCCGAGGAGGTAGTGCGCCTGCGCGCTCTTCGGATCGGCGGCGACGGCCTTCGCGAAAAGCTCTTCCGCTTTCTCATAGTCGCCGCGATCGAGCGCGGCCTTTCCCGACGTCATGAGATCGGCCGGATTGGCGGCGAACAGACGGAGAGCGAACAGGGCGAACACGATCACCTGGAGCTTGCGCATGCATCGTGTACGTATTTTGCTGGGCTCGGGTTTCGTCAATAGAATGACGCGCTTTCGATGACCACACAGACCGTCGCGCCACCCGAGCGCGCCACGATCCCGATCCTGACTGCAGAAGAAGTCGAGCGCAGAGCCGCCGAGGCGCTGACGAGCGCGCGTGAATTGCTGGCGCGACTCGAGAGCGTGCCGCTCGAAGCCTCGTCCGTCGAGCGCGTCCTCGATCTCTGGGACGACACCGCGATCCTGCTCGAGGACGCGTTCGGTCCGATCTCGCTCCTCAACAGCGTGCATCCCGAGAAAGACGTGCGCGATGCGTGCGACGGCGCGCTCGTGCAGGAGTCGAGCTTCCTCACCGACGCGTTTCAGAACGAGGCGTTCTACGAGCGCGTGCGCCGCGTCGCGCCGCATTCGATCGCGGCGCGCGAGCTGCAAAAACATTTGATCGAGGCGTTCGAAGACAGCGGCGTCTCGCTGCCCGCGGAACAGCGCCAGCGCTTCAAGGAAATCTCGGAGCGGCTGACGGAGCTCGGACAGGAGTTCGCGAAGAACATCCGTGAGAACGACACGCGTCTGCGCTTCACGCCGGACGAGTGCAAGGGACTGCCGCAGGCGTGGCTCGATCGCGTGCAGCGCGATGACGACGGGAACTACGTCGTCGGCTTCGACTATCCGGACTACGTCCCGTTCCTCATGAACGCGCACGACGAAGACGCGCGCCGCCGCTACTGGACCGCGAACACGCTGCGCGGCACGCCGCGCAATCTCGAGGTGCTGGACGAGATCACGGCGCTGCGCAAGGAGATCGCGGATCTGTACGGCGTCCCGAGCTACGCGCATTACGTGACGAAGCGGCGCATGGTGGAGAAGCCGGAGACGGTGACGCGTTTTCTCGACGACGTCCGCAGCGTCGTCACCGAAGCCGAGCTCCGCGACCTCGGTCACCTCGCGGAGTTGAAAGCGGAGCTGACCGGTGTGCCGGTCGAACAGGCGCGCATCGAGCGCTGGGACGTTCTCTACTATCGCGAGCGTCTGCGCGAGCGGCGTTACGCGATCGATCAGGAGGCGCTGCGCGCGTACTTTCCGACCGAGGCGACGGTGCGATGGATGCTCGAAGTGAGCGAGCGGTTGTACGGCGTCCGCTTCGAGCGCGCGAGCGTGCCGGTGTGGCATGACGATGTGATGTACCTCGACGTCCTGGACTCGAAGAGCGGAACAACGATCGGCGGCATCTATCTCGATCTCTATCCGCGCGACGGCAAGTACAAGCACGCCGCCGCCTGGCCCGTGCGCGGCGTGAGCCGCCGCCTCGGACGCAAGCCCATCTCCACGCTCGTCACGAACTTCAACCGCCTCGGACTCACGCACGATGAAGTGGAGACGCTGCTGCACGAGTTCGGACACGTGCTGCACGGCGTGCTCTCCGACACTTGGTACTCGACGCACGCGGGCACGAGCGTGCAGCGCGACTTCGTCGAGGCGCCGTCGCAGATGTACGAGGAGTGGGCGAGTCGGATGGAGAGTCTGTCGCTGCTGCGCACGCATTGCAGCGACTGCCCACCGATCGACGAGTCGCTCGTGCAGCGCCTCAATCGCGCGAAGCGATTCGGCGCGGGCATCGACTACGGACGGCAGCTCTTGTACGCGTCGTTCGACATGGCGCTGTGCAGCGAACATCCCGAGCCGGCGCTCGAGGTGTGGTCGCGGATGGAAGGGGCGACGCCGATGGGACACGTCGACGGCACGCAGTTCCCCGGCACGTTCGAGCACATCGCCTCCGGTTACGCGGCCGGCTACTACGGCTACATGTGGGCGAAGGTGATCGCGCTCGATCTCGTCACCGCGTTCGGCGCGGACGTAATGAACGACGCGACCGGCCGCCGCTTCCGCGAGATGATCCTGAGCCGCGGCAGCGAGGAGCCTGCCGGCGCACTGGTCGAGCGCTTCCTCGGACGTCCCGTGGCGAGCGACGCGTTCTTCGCGCACATCAGCGGCGAGTAGCTATTTCACTTCCACTTCCACCGCGCCGGTCGCGATCACGCGCAGCGAGATCACGTTCGGCACCGCGGTCACGGAGACCGGCACGATCGCGTCGGCGCGGCCGCGGAGGTAGACGCCCGCGGCGAGCTTGCGAGTCAGCGCGCGTGAGACCTCCTGGCGGATCTCATCGATGCGGGGTCCGAGGGGGAAGCGGGCGGCTTCACGCATGCGGGAGCGGATCGAGTCGTGCGCCGCGCGCTCCGCGATGCGTGTGAAGAAGCCGCGGCGTTTCGGATCGAGCGAGTAGTCGAGATCGGGGACGATGATCGTCGACGTCGCGGCGTCGAAGCGCGGCGTGCCTTCGAGAAAAATCGCGCCGCGATAGTTGCGCAGGCGTCCGCCGCGATAGTCGATCATCGCCTCGACGAGCAGGCGTCCGTTCGCGGCCGGCGCGAGTCGCAGCGAGGAGATCGTGAGCGGACGCGCGTTCACGATGAACGTCTTGCCCGCGTAGTCGCGCGCGGCGAGACGGCTCGCCTCTTCGTACGGCAGCTCGAGGTCGAACGGCACGCGCATGCCCGTCTGCGTGTTCGGGGCGGCGCGCTTCAGCGGCGGCAGCGGCTTGCGCGTCGTCGCAGGTTTCTCGCCGAC
>DATELS010000368.1:0-19039 GCA_035276365.1 Thermoanaerobaculia bacterium | reverse complement strand
CGCGCCCTGCGCGTTCAGCGTCTGAATGAACTCGATGGCGCGGCTGCGCACGACGCGATCCGGATCGCGCGTGGCGATGTTCGTCAGCGCGTTGATGACCTGCGGATGCTGGAAGTGCATCAGCGTCTGCATGACTTCGATGCGCACCGCGGGCTGCGGATCGGCGAGCAGCTTGCCGAGGGCGGGGAGCGCGCGGATATCGCCGATGCGACCGAGGGCGTCGACGGCGGACCAACGGACGTCGGGATCGTTGAGCGCGGCGACCAACGGTTCGACGGATCGCGGATCTTTCAAACGTCCGAGCGTGTCCGCGGCGGTGACGCGCACCCACCAGTCCTCGTCGCGCAGCAGAGCGACGAGCGCGGGCGCGAGTCGCGCGTCTTCGAGAATCGCCGCCAGTCCGACTGCCGCCGCGCGGACGTCGCTGTCGCTGTCGTGCAGCAGCTCGATGACCGGCTCGACGAGGTCTTTGCCGAACTCGCGCAGCGAGTCGATGGTGCGGTCGCGCACGAATCCGGCGAGCGTCTTCGAGAACGCGATGTACTGGCGCACGACCGCGGCGCGATCGGGAAGCGCGAGCAGGATCTTGAGGACCGCGGTGCGCGTCGATGCCGCGCCGCTCGCGAGCAGCGGGATCGTGAGCTGCAGCACCTCGCTCGGTTTCTCCGCCGCGACGCGCATCAGCGCCTCGACGATCTTCTGCTGCGTCGAGTAGCCGACGAGCGGCAGTTGCTGCGCGAGCAGTGGGAGCGACGCGGCCGGCGCGCGCGTCGCGAGAAACTCGATCGCGCGCTCGCGCACGGCGTCTTCGGGATCTTTCGTGAGGCGCTGCCACCGCGCCATCGTTTTGTCGTCGGGCGTGAGCGACGCGAGACGCTCGAGCATGCGCAGCCGCGCGTCGGCTTCGAGCGTGCCTTCGATCTGCCACAGCAGCGGCTCGAGCGCCTTCGACGGCGGCGCGTCGAGGATGAGCCGACGCGCGATGTCCTGCATCTCGCGCACGGCGGCGTTGGGCTTCTCGACCGGCGCGAGCATGGCGCCGAGGCGCGACTCGAGATCGGGCAGACCGAGCGTGAAGAGGAGTCCGCCCGCGGCGCGCACGGCCGCTTCGGGTTTGCCTCGCGCCTCGCCCATGAAGCCATCGACGGTTTCCGGATCGCGCGCCTTCTGCAGCATCCGCGCGGCGGCGTCGCGGAGCGCGCGGTCGGGTCGGAAGAGCATCCAGACGATGTCTTTGGCGCGGATTCCCGGCAGCACTCCCAGGCGCTGCAGCAGCGCGTCGCGATCCTCGGTCGACCCGAAGTCTTTGTTCGCGAGCTTCGTCAGGACTTCTTTTGCGGACGCGTTTTCGTAGGACGCCACGGTGCGTGCAGTCTACAGAAAGCTCAAGACCTCCTGCACGTGCTTCCACTCCGTGGCGCCGTTGCCGATGGCGACGCGGACGCCGTACTGGCCGCGCATGCGCGTGTGCGAGACGAAAAGCTTTCCGCTCGCGTTCATCCGCTCGAGGAGCGCCATCGTCGCATCGTCGCCGGCTTTCAAGCGGAAGACGACGACGCTGAAGGACTGCGGCGCGAGGAGCTCGACGTCCTCGCGCTTCAGGAGCTCCGCGGCGAGACGCTCCGCGAAGCGGACGTGATCGCGGATGACGTTGCGCATCCGCTCGAGGCCATAGTGCTCCATCTCCATCCACAGCTTGAGCGCGCGGAAGCGCCGTCCGAGCGACAGCCCATAGTCCATGTAATTGACTTCGGCGGTGTCGGTGGTGATGAGGTATTCGGGGACGAGGGAGAAGGTCTCGCGCAGGACGTGCGGGCGCCTGGTGTACAGGACGCTGCAATCCATGGGCGTGAAGAGCCACTTGTGGGGATTGACGACGATGGAGTCGGCGTACTCGATCCCGTCCCAGATCCAGCGAAATTCGGGACAGATGGTCGCGGAGCCGGCGTAAGCGGCGTCGACGTGAAACCAGCACTTCTCGCGCTGCGCGATTTCACCGATGGCGCGTACGGGATCGATGGCTACCGTGGAAGTGGTGCCGGTGGTGGCCACAATGGCGCATGGGATTGCGCCACTGGCGCGATCTTTTTGGATTGCCTCGCTCAATGCGTCGGGCAGCATGCGGAAGGTTTCGTCACTGGCGATTTTGACGACGCCTTCGCGACCGAATCCCAGCGCCAATGCGCCTTTTTCCACGGAGGAATGGGCGTGTTCGGAACAATAGATGCGCAACGGCGGCAGATCGCGGCCGGTCATGCCTTTGCCGCGAATGTCGAGTCCTGTTGCTTCCCTTGCCGCGGCCAACGCGAGAAATACGTTCAAGGACGCGGTTTCATTGATGATACCGAAGTGATCGTCCGGCAATCCCAATGCGTCGCGCAGCCAGCGCAGCGTCAGCGTTTCGATTTCCGTCAATGCCGGCGAGGTTTTCCAGAGCATCCCATTGGCATTGAGCGCGGCACAGAGTAATTCCGCGAGAATTCCTGCTTGTGACCCTGTATTGCTGAAATACGCGAAAAACGACGGGTGATTCCAGTGCGTAATGCCGGGGAGAATCTTCTGTTCGAATTCGGCGATCAGGGCGTTGTAATCGCGTCCCTCTTCACTGGCCGCGCGCGCGAACTGTCCCTCGACGTCGCCCGGCGTCACGCGCGAGAGCGGCGGAAAGCTCTCAATGCGGTCGAAGTAGTCGCCAATCCAGTCGACGAGGCGATGCCCCGCCGCGCGAAATTCATCCGAGGACCCATCCAGCTTCGGCATGGCGGGGAGTGTATCCCGTCCGGTCCGCGTGCGTCGTCGCCATGGCGTGGACGTAGTCGTCGTACGTGTGAATCTCGTGCGAGAGCACGACCCGACGTGCGTCCGCCACCGCGCGCGCATGCTCCGGCGACAACTCGCCCTCCAGCCGGTCGAACAACGCGACCAGCCGCGCCTTCATCGCCCGGATGTGGAGCACCTGCGCGGAAAGCCCGCTGCCGTGCATGCGCCACTCCGCGACGACGTCCGCGACGCTCCAGATCCTCGCCCCTCGATCGGCGAGACGCAGCCACGCCGACCAGTCATCGAAGTGACTCGCCTCCGCATCGAACCCGCCGACCGCGCGCAGCAAGTCCGTCCGCGCCAGCACGGCGTTCACGTGCGGGTTGCAAGACAGGATGTCGTTGAACCCAACGAACCCATTCGAGGCGAGATGCGTAGGCACCGCGTCGAGCACGATCGACGTACCCACGACCACTCTCCGCGTCCGCCCAAAACAGACCCCCGCCCCCACCTCCCGCGCCGCGTTCAGCAGAGTGGCAACGCGATGCGGCAGCGCGACGTCATCATCATCGAGAAAGATGACGAAGTCGCCGCGCGCCGCCGCGAGTCCGAGGTTGCGGGCGCGTCCGACGCCGAGTGCGTCGCCGCGGACGATGCGCACGTCGGAGCCCATCGCTCCGAGATCCCCACCATCATCGACGACCACGATCTCGACGTCCGCATGCACCTCCGCCCGCAACGAAGCCACGGCCTCATGCACGTGCAACGGCCGCACGTGCGTCGTGATCACTGCTGTGACTTCAGGAGGCATGGACCAGGAGAATACAGCGCCGCAGAAGGTCCAGCGCTTGCTGCGTGGAGTACCACTTGATGATCGTGCGCGGGCCTTGCCAGAGGAGTTTGCGGTGCTTCTCGACCGGCCCGGCGACGGCGACGTGCACCGTGCCCACCGGCTTCTCCGGCGTGCCGCCGGTCGGGCCGGCGATGCCGGTGATGCCGACGCCCCACGTCGTCGCGAAGCGTTCGCGGATGCCGCGCGCGAGTGCGACCGCGACTTCCTCCGACACCTCACCATGCGCGCGGATGAGCGCGGGATCGACGCCCGCGAGATCGCTCTTCGCCGCGGCGGTGTAGCAGATCGCGCCGCCCATGAAGTACGCGGAGCTGCCCGCGACGTCGGTGATGCGCGAGCCGAGGAGGCCGCCGGTGCAGGACTCCGCGACGGCGAGCGTCTGGCCGCGTTGCGCGAGCAGCGCGCCGACCACGCTCTCCAGCGTGTCCTCGTCGTAGCCGAAGATGCGTTCGCCGAAGATCGTCACGAGCTCGCGTTCACGCGCCGCGAGTGACGCGCGCGACTCGTCTTCCACGCCGTCCGCGTGCAGATGAATCTCGATGTGTCCGCCGCTCGCGAGAATCGTCACGAGCTCGCCCGCATGCTGTTCGTAGTACGGCTGCAGCTTCTCTTCTACGCCCGACTCCGTGAGCCCCGCGATCTTGACGACGCGCCGGAACCGCGCGCGTCCGCCGCGCTGCTCCGCGAGCCACGGTGTGAAATACGTCGCGAGCATCCACTCCAACTCATGAGGCACGCCGGGAAAAACCCAGATGTCTTTCCCATCCGCGACGAGATGAAATCCCGGCGCGGTGCCGCGCTCGTTCGTGAGCGTCGTCTGTCCGACGAACACATTGGCCTGCCGCTTGTTGACCTCCGGCATCTCCCATCCGCGCGCCGCAAAGCGCGAGCGGATGCGCTCGACGATCGACTCGTCGACTTCGAGCGCGAGCCCGAACGCCTCGCACAACGCCTCACGCGTCAAGTCATCCTCGGTCGGTCCGAGTCCACCCGTGACGATGAGCAGCTCCGCGCGACTGGCGACGTACCGCAGCTCCGCGACGAGATCCGCGAGCTTGTCGCCGACGACCGACTTCCGCACGAGCGGCACCGCGTAACTCTCCAGCGCCGCCGTGATCTTGAGCGAGTTCGTATCGACGCGCGTCGGCCCGAGCATTTCCGAACCGATGGCGACGATTGCAGCGTTCAACTCAGAACCTCTTCCTTCTCGTTCGAGAGCGCTTCCCACTTCTTGTACAGCAGCTCGATCATCGCCTTGAGATCGTGATTCTGCTGCTGAATCTTCTTCACCCGCTCTCCGTCGCGAAACACTTCCTCGGAACACAGCAGCAGATCGTTGCGATCGCGCTCACTCTCCGCCGACGCGATGCGCGCCTCGAGCGCCGCGATCTCCTCATCGATTTTCTTGATGCGCTTCGCGCGCTGCTTCTGTTCTGTGCGGTCGACGGGCTGCTTCTGTGGAGCGCCGGCCGCCTCGGCCGGCGGCGGTGGAAGCGGCTTCACTTCAATCTTTGTGGGAACAGCCGCGCCTTCCTTGAACCGCGCCACGAGATCCGAGTAGTTGCCCGAGTAAACCTCCGCCGCGCCGTCCTCGACGAGGATGATGTTCTCCGCCACGCGATCGATGAAGTAGCGGTCGTGCGAGACCACGATCAGCGCGCCGGTGAAATTCTCCAGCGCCTCCTCGAGAGCCTCGCGCGTGTACACGTCGAGATGATTCGTCGGCTCGTCGAGCAGCATCGCGTTGCCGCCCGCGTACATGATCTTCGCGAGCGCGAGCCGGCCCTTCTCCCCGCCGGAGAGATCGCGCGTCTTCTTGAACACGTCCTCGCCGAAGAACGAGAACCGCGCCAGGTAATTACGCACCTCCTCCTCGGTCTGCGTGTGATCGAGATCCCACACTTCATCGATCACGCGTCCGGTCGGCTTGAGGTCGCCGAGGGTTTGGTCGTAGTAGCCGAGCTGCACGTTGTGGCCGTACGAGATCGAGCCCGCGAGCGGCGCGAGCCGTCCCGCGAACGTCTTCAAGAGCGTCGACTTTCCCGAGCCGTTCGGACCCATGATCGCGTAGCGCTCGCCGCGGCGAATCTGAATGCTGAAGTTCTCGACGATCGGCTTCGCCGCGTAGCCCGCGGTCACGCGATCCGCGGTCAATGCGATCGCGCCCGAGCGCGCGCCGCCGTCGAGGTTGAACTTCGCGAGCGTCTCATCCGTCTCCGGACGCTCGAGCTCATCGAGCTTGTCCAGCATCTTGCGGCGCGACTTCGCCTGCTTCGTCTTCTGTCCGGCGATGTTGCGGCGGATGAAGTCCTGCGTTTCGGCGATGTACTCCTGCTGCCGCTCGTAATCCTTCGCCATCTTCTCCATCCGCTCCGCGCGGAGCTGGAGAAACTTCTCGTAGTTGCCGTGATACTCGATGAGCTTTCCGTGCGCGAGCTCGACGATCTTGCTGACCGTGCGATTGAGAAACGTGCGGTCGTGCGAGATGAGCAGATAGCTGCCTTTGAAGTCCTGCAGGAACTCTTCGAGGAACTCGATGCCGGAGAGATCGAGATGGTTCGTCGGCTCGTCGAGCAGCAGCAGATCGACTTTCGTCAGCAGCGCGCGCGCGAGCATCGCGCGGTTCTGCTGGCCGCCGCTGAACTCGTGAATCGGCCGCTCCCAATCCGACTTGTTCGCGAAGCCGACGCCGCCGAGGACGCGCTCGACTTCGGCGTGGAGGGTGTAGCCGTCCGCGTGCTCGTAGTCGTGCTGCAGCTCCGCGTATTTTTCGAGCAGGCGATCGTGATCGGGACGCGATGCGTCGGCGAGGTCGTGCTCGATCGCGCGCATCTTCCGCTCGATGCGCAGCACTTCCGCGAACGCGGTCTCGACGAAGTCGAAGAGCGACATGCCCGGCTCCGCGTCGAGATGCTGGCCGACATGACCGACGCTCAGTCCCGACGCGCGGATGATCTGCCCGCGGTCGACTTCCTCCTGCTTGAGGAGAAGGCGGAAGAGCGTCGTCTTGCCCGCGCCGTTGCGGCCAACGAGCCCGACGTGCTCGCCCGGGTTGTGCTGCCACGTCACGCCTTTGAGGACGTCGTGCGGACCGTAGCTTTTCTCGACGTTTTCGAAACGATAGAGCATGCGACAGGCACGTAACGCGGAAGGCGCGCCGTCACTTCCGGAGCGGCATTGCTTTCGATCGACCGGTCACGTCGATCGCTGATCCCGACTCCATCCACACCGGAAAGTCCGCGAGCGCCGCGCCGATGATGCGATAGAGCTGGCCGACCCACACGGGCGCGTCGGGATGCACGATCGCGCCGCCGGTGCGGAGATCGTTCGGCGCGATGATGACTTTGACGCGCTCGTGTCCCGTCTGCGCGACGAGCGTGAACAGCTCTTCGATCGCGGGATCGCCCATGGCCAGACAGCCGATCGAGAGCGCCTTGCCGTGGATGAAGATGTCGCCGCCGAGGTTGGTGCGATGGTCGTGCGCGGCCATGCGGCGATCGAAGTCGTTCGGATAACTGACCTTCATCGACATGTGATAGTTGCTGTTCGGATTCAGATGCTCGATGCGATACACGCCCTCGGGCACCTGATAGTCGCCCTGCCGCAGCTTCGGACCGGCGTGGCCGCTCGCGGCGCGAATCGGATAGTCGCGGATGAAGCGCCACGGTCCGTTCGAGGACTGCGCCCACAACGCGAGACGGTTCTCGCGCTTGAACGCGAGCAGCGCGATGCGCTTCGGCGGATACGCGACGCCTGCGCGCTGAAAGTACGGAACGAGTCG
The DNA here is from genome assembly GCA_035276365.1 of Thermoanaerobaculia bacterium. Lineage (GTDB taxonomy): Bacteria > Acidobacteriota > Thermoanaerobaculia > Gp7-AA8 > Gp7-AA8 > QHVT01. The sequence goes on along the minus strand of DATELS010000368.1, from coordinate 11,645 downwards.
CGCGCGTGCGGCCGGACCATACTTCGCCACGACATCGGCAACGCTCCGCTCTCCGCGGATTTGCAGAAAGAGCGGGAACCAAAGCGAGCGACCGTACACGTAGAACGCGCCGATCGCCGCGATCAGGAGGATCGCTATGACAACCCGTATATGACGGCGGGTCACGCTGCTAACCTTACTCCATGCGTCTAGCAGTCAACATCGATCACATCGCCACCATCCGCGAGGCACGCAAGACGGACGAGCCGGATCCCGTCGCCGCGGCCGTGATCTGCGAGCTCGCGGGCGCGCAGGGCATCACCGTGCATCTGCGCGGCGATCGGCGGCACATTCAGGATCGCGACGTGGAGCTGCTGCGCAAGACGGTGACGACGCATCTCAACATCGAGATGGCGTCGACGACGGAGATGGTGCGCATCGCGCAGACGATCAAGCCGCATCAGGTGACGCTCGTCCCCGAGCGCAAGGACGAGGTGACGACGGAGGGCGGGCTGGACGTCGTGCTGCACTCGGGGAACGTGGAGAAGACGATCGCGCAGCTCGTCGACGCGCGCATCGACGTCTCGGTGTTCATCGATCCCGACCTCGAGCAGATCCGCCAGGTGCACAAGCTTCGGGCGCCGAAGATCGAGATCAACACGGGCAAGTACGCGGACGCGTGGAAGGACGGGCGGTGGCAGCCGGAGCTCGAGAAGATCGCGACGGCCGCACGCGCGGCGAAGAAGCTCGGACTGACCGTGCTCGCGGGACACGGCCTCACGTATCGCAACATCGACGGCATCGCGACGATCCCGGAGATCGAGGAGCTGAACATCGGGCACTCGATCATCTCGCGCGCGGCGCTGGTGGGATTGGAGAACGCGGTGCGGGAGATGGCGGCGCTGATGCGGAATCCGCGACGGTTGCCGAAGTAGTTTTTTAGGAGGTTGCGCGGAGCTCCGCGAGTTTGCGGCGGATCTGGCGCGCGCGCGTGCGGTCGCGGCGCGGCGAGAACGACTCCTCCTCGTACAACGCGATCAGCGGCGCGAGCTCGCGCGCGGCGTCGGGCGGCAGCGCGCGCAGCGCCTCCTCCATCGTCATCGCGCTCCCCACGTCGATCCCGCGCGACTTCAAATGCGCCGCGAGCACATCGAAGATCGTGCGGCGCCGGTAGCGCGAGAGCGCGAAGATCAGCGCGACCGGAAGCAGCGCGAGCGGAACGAAACGCACCCGCGCGCGCATCGTCGACGCCATGCTGCGCGCCTTCGCGATTGCGTCCTCCGCGATCGCTGCCTGGTCGCCGAGGGAGAAGGTGAGGACGTAGCGGTCCCAGATGAACGTCATCGAGTCCGCGAGTCCCGCCACGTAATCGCGGATCGCGCTCGTCGACTCCGATCCCGGACGCAGCGCCGGCGGCGTGCTGTCGAACGTCACCCACCGCTCGCCGTTCCAGACCTCCGTCCACGCGTGCACATCCTCGCGGCGGATCGCGTAGTAGCCGCCGAGCGGGTTGTAGCGGCCGCCGTAGAAACCGCTGGCGATGCGCGACGGCACGTCGAGCGCCGTCATCAGCACCACCATGCCCGCGGCGAAGTACTCGCAGTGTCCGACGCGATCGCGCAGCAGAAAATCGTCGACCGACATCGTCTTGCCGAGGGTGGCGGGGTTGGGGACGTAGCGGAAATTGCGCGCGAGGTATTGCTCGATCAGCGCCGCCTGCCGCTCCGGCCGCGTCTCGCTGCCGACGATCCGCCGCGCCATGGCCTCGATCTGCGGCGAGATCGGATACGCCGGCTTCGTCACGCGCTTCAGCGCCAGCGGCTCGGGATGCGTCGCCACGCGCGCCGTCAGATTCAGCACGCCATCCTGGTACGTGAAGAACGTGTCCGGCGCCGGACCTTCGTACAGTCGCGACGTCAGCCCCGTGAAGGCCGTCGTGCCGACCGGCAGGAACACACGGCCGCGCATCGGACGCTGCTGCACCGTCACGTCGCCGGTGACTCCGGCGTCGTGCGCGACGGTGAACGTGTTCGCGCTCGGGATCACGTCGCGCAGCCCGCGATACGTCTGGCGGAACTCGCCGTTCGCGTAGCGGTCGTACAACATCCCGCGCAATCGCACCGGCGTGAAGAGCGACTTCTCGCGCGTGTCCATCCACACGCGCGACACCACCGCCGCATCGGCGGACGTCACGCGCGGACGCGTGAAGTCGATCGACTCCGAAAGCGCGGTCGAGCTGCCGGAGATCGGTCCGCTGACGCCCTGCAGAAACGGACTGCGCACGCGCGGTAGGAGCGGAAAGAGCGCGGCGCCGATGCCCATCGCGCCCGCGAGATAGAACGACGCCGCGCGCGACGACGGCAGCTCCGCGTACGCGCGATCGAGCGAGCGCACCGTCTCGACGTGACTGACGTGCATGAGCTGCCGCAGCATCAGGAACCCGAACGCGAGCACGAACGGCAGGACCATGATGTGCGTCGACGTCGCGAGGCTGGCGACGAAGATGAGCGTCGTCGTCAGCAAACGTTGCGCGTAGTTGTCGCGCTGCATCGACTCGATCGGCTGATAGACGGCGATGAACAGCACGAGATCCGCGGACGCCGCGAGGGCGCTGCCGGAGAGGAACCGCCAGTCGATGAGATACAGCGGCAGGTACGCGAGCGCGAGCCAGCGCATGAGCCGCGCGGGCACGAGCTCGGGAGATTTTCCGATCGCGACGCGCAACACGATGCCCGCCATCGCGGCGTGAAACGCCACCAGCGCGCCGATGCCGATCGTGTACGTGAAGTACAGCGGCACCGCCGCGAACATCGTCAGCAGCAGCGTCTCCAGCTCGCGCGCGCGCGTCCTCATGCGAGCTGCCTTTCGCGCTCGCGCGGCGCGGCGGAGAAGAGGATGGAGTCGCGGCCGAGCATGAGATGCACGGGCTCGTACGCGGGCTCGAGGAGCGCGAGCGCGCGATACAACGGCGCCGCGCCTTCGCCCGCGCGCGTGCGTACGGTGACGCGCGGCAGCGACAGCGTGACGTCCAACTCTCTCTCCGCCGCCCTCGCGATGAACGTCGCCGCCTCGGACACCATCTGCTCGAACTGCTCGTCCGTCGTCGCGCGCGGCTTGTACGGATCGACGACCACGTGCACCGACTCCCCCGCCTCGGCCTCCGGCTGCTTCACGATCCAGCGTCCGATGCTCGCCGACTTTCTCCAATGCACTTGCCGCAGCGAGTCGCCCGCGGCGTACTCGCGCAGCGCGTGCAGATCGGTGCCCATCCCCGGACGTCCCGACATCGTGCGATCGCCTTCGACGTGGCTGTACGACTCGACCGTCGCGTCATCCTGGAGGATGCGCGGGAAGACGACGACGTCGCTCGACACGCGCAGGCGGCGCTTCTTGAGGAAGAAGCCGAACGGATAGCGCGTGTACGAGTCGATCGCGCTCACGTGCGCGAGTCCGCGCCGCGTGAAGAGGAACGACGCCTCGACGCGCAGGTCCGCGCCGCGCTGCGCGATCGGCACGAGCACGGGCGTCGCGAAGGATTCCGAGGTGAGGACGACGTCGCGGACGTTCCAGATGCGCGAGCGGTTCACGATGCGCAGCGTGCCGTGCGCCGCGCGTCCCGCCCACGCCTCGTCGATGCCGCCGATCTCGATCTCGAGATGTTTGAGTCCGCCCTTCGACGCCAGTCCCGAGAGCAACAGGCAGCCGAGCATCAGCGACACGGCGATGTACAGCGCGTTGTTGCCCGTGTTCACCGCCGCGACGGCGAGGACCATCGTCGCGAACAGATACGTCGCGCCGACGCGCGTGACGCGCACGACACCGTTGAATTCGAAATCCATATCACCGCGGTACGGCGATCTCGTTGACGATGCGCTGCACGAACCGCGCTTCGGGCGTGGAGTCTCCGCGCGCGATGCGCCGGTCTTTCATGAGAATGCGATGCGACAGCACCGGCACCGCCATCCTCTTCACATCCTCGGGCACTACGAAGTCGCGTCCGCAGACCATCGCCAGCGCCTGACACGACTTGAAGTACGTGAGCGCGCCGCGCGTGGAGACGCCGAGGGCGGCTTCGGCGTGGGTGCGGGTGGTCTGGACGATCGTCATCAGATACTCGACGAGCGACTCGCTGACGTGCACGGAGCTCACGCGCGACTGGAGGTCGCGCACTTCATCCGCATCGAGCACCGGCTGCAGATGCTCGAGCGCGTCCTGCGCGCCGCCCGCGCGGAGCAGTTCCTTCTCATCGCCCGCGCTCGGATAGCCGATGGTGAGCTTCATGAGAAAGCGATCGAGCTGCGACTCCGGCAGCGGATACGTTCCGACGTGCTCGATCGGATTCTGCGTCGCGATGACCAGGAAGGGATCGGGCAGCGGCATGCTGCGCTTCTCGACGGTGATCGTCCCCTCGCCCATCGCCTCGAGCAGCGCGGATTGCGTCTTCGGCGTCGCGCGATTGATCTCGTCGGCGAGGAGCACGCTCGTGAAGATGGGACCGGAGACGAACTCGAATTCTTTGAGGTCCTGGTTGTAGATCGTGACGCCGACGATGTCCGCCGGCAGAAGATCGCTCGTGAACTGGATGCGCTGAAACGACAGAGACAGCGAGCGCGCGAGCGCGTGCGCGAGCGTGGTCTTCCCGACGCCGGGCACGTCTTCGAGGAGGATGTGTCCCTTCGCCAGCAGTGCCGCAATGCAGAACTGCACGACCTCGGATTTTCCGCGAATGACGCGCTCGACGTTGTCCTGCAACGCCGCGATGCGCTCGAGAGTGCGCGAGACGGGAAGCGGTTCAGTAGCCATGCTCTATTGCTCTACGTCCGGATGCGGGAAAAGGTCTCGCGAGCCGGATTACTATGAACGGATGCTGAAAGTCAGGTATTGCCTGATTGCGATCGTGATGATGATCGCAGGTGCGAGCCGTTCGCAACCGGAGCATTCGCGGTGATTCCGCACGCGCCCGCGCTGTCGCCCGCCGCACTCGCGTTGCTCTGCGCGTTGCTCGCGGCCATCGCCTCGTTCGCGATCGCGCGCTACAACTTCTTGTAGTCCGGACCGCCCCCGCCTTCCGGCGGCACCCATGTGATCACCTGGTAGGGATCCATGATGTCGCACGTCTTGCAGTGGAAGCAGTTCGTGAAGTTGAGGAACGGCACGCGTCCGCGGCCGTCCGCGGTCGGTTGCGGCTCGTACACCTGCGCCGGGCAGAAGTGAAAGCACGGATTCCCGTACTCCTCCGTGCAGCGCGTGATGCACACCTCCGTGTCCGTGATCAGCAGATGCGCGGGCTGGTTCTCCTCGTGGATCACACCGCCGTTGTAGACGTTCGTGACCTTGTCGAACGTGTACTGGTTGTCGTACTTCACCTTCGCCGGCGGATGCGGATCGTCGGCCGCGAAGTAGCGCTTGATGCGCACCATCCGCTCGTGTCCCGCGTGACCTTCGAGTTTGTCGAACACGCCGAAGCCGCGGCCGCCCGTGACGATGCCCGCGCCCGCGTTGAACAGTCCCGCGAGCTGACCGTGCTCGAACGCCTGATGGAAGTTGCGCTCGTGCCACAGCTCTTCCTTCGCCCACGACGCCTCGAAGAGCGAGTCGTACTGCTGCAACTGATTCGACGAGTAGTCCTCGTTCAGCAGCGCCGCGAACGCCGCTTCCGCCGCGAGCATCCCCGACTTGAACGCGAGGTGGATGCCCTTCAGGCGCGCGCCGTTGAGGAACCCGCCGGAGTCGCCGAGGATGAGGAAGCCTTCGCCGAAGAGTCGGGGCATCGAGTAGTAGCCGCCCTCCGGGATCGCCTTCGCGCCCGCGGCGATCATCTTGCCGCCGCGCAGAATCTCCTGAATCGCGGGATGCAGTTTCAGGCGCTGCAGCTCGTTGTGCGGATCGAGCGTCGGGTTCTTGTAGTCGAGTCCTACCACGAGTCCGATGTCGACGATCCGATCCTTCATCCCGTAGATGAACGCGCCGCCGAACGTGTCGAAGTCGAGCGGAAAGCCGAGCGTGTGAATCACGCTGCCCGCGGGATAACGATCGTCCGGCAGTTGCCACAGCTCCTTCACGCCCAGCGAGTAGACCTGCGGGTTCTTGCCGGCGTAGAGGTCGAACATGCCCGCGAGCTGCTTCGCCAGCGTGCCGCGCGGACCTTCCGCGAGGATCGTCAGCTTCGCGCGCACGTCGACGCCCGGCTCGAAGTTCGCCTTCGGCTGGCCGAACTTGTCGATGCCTTTGTCGCCCGTCCGCACGCCGACGACGCGTCCTTCTTCGACGAGCACGCGCGTCGCGGCGAACTCGGGAAAGAGATCGACGCCCATGTCGCCGACGATCGGTCCGAGCCAGCGAACGAGCTCGCCCAACGAGACGACGTAGTTGCCGTGGTTCTGCAGAGGCGGCGGCATGATCGGCGCCGCGAGCTTGAATTTTTCGGTGAGGTACCAGAACGCGTCCGTCGTCACCGGCGACTCGACCGGACATCCGCGCTCGAGCCAGTCCGGCATCAGCTCGGAGATGCCGCGCGGATCCATCACCGCGCCGGAGATGCCGTGCGAGCCGAGCTCCTTGCCCTTCTCCAGCACCGCGATCGAGATCGCCTCGAGCTTCTTCTCCGCGTCGGACTCGTTGTGCGCGCGGATCAGCTCCGCGAGCCGGTACGCCGCCGCAAGACCCGCGGGTCCCGCGCCGACGATGACGACGTCGACGTCCAGAGTCTCACGCTCGATTCCCGGAAGTTCCGCCATGCATGCACACTCCTGCTGAATTGCCGGGGGCATTCTAATGGAGGCCGGTTGGCGCCACCTGCTATCCTTCCTCACGGTCCATGCCGGAGCTCTACCCGCCACTCCTCCTGCTTCTGTTCTGCAGCGCGGTGACGTCGTACGTGGCGACGGCGATCGTGCAGCGGGCGGCGAAGCACATCGGGCTCGTGGATCTTCCGGACAGCCGCAAGAATCATGAGGTGGCGACGCCGCGCCTCGGCGGGCTGGCGATCATCTTCGGCTTCGGGTTTCCGCTGCTGCTCCTCGCTGCGAACACGAAGGCGGCGAGCCTCGTGTCGAAGAACATGACGTATCTCTTCGCCGTCCTCGCCAGCGGCTCGCTCATCATCGGCCTCGGCGTCTACGACGATCTGATCGGCACGAACGCGCCGAAGAAGTTCGCGGTGCAGTTCGGCGCGGCGATCATCCTCGTCTCGTTCGGCTTTCACTTCGACTTCATCTCCCTCGCCGGCCAGCACATTCACCTCGGCATCCTCGGCACGATCGCGTCAGTCGTGTGGATCGTCGGCGTGATGAACGCCATGAATTTCATCGACGGCATGGACTCACTGGCGACGGTCGTGTCGATCACGATCGCGGCCGCGTTCACGATCATCGGCGTCCTGCGCGATGACGTGTTCTCGCTCGTGACGATGGTCGCGCTTACCGGAAGCCTCATCGGCTTCTATCCGTGGAATCGCCCGCCCGCGAAGATCTTCATGGGCGACACAGGCGCGTTGTTCATCGGACTCCTGCTCGCGGCGAGCTCGATCGCGCGTCCGAGCAAATCCCCCACCGCCCTCCTCCTCGGCGGCCCGATGCTCGCACTGGCATTGCCCGTGATCGACACGCTGATCGTGATGAAGCAGCGCTTCGGCGGCAACGAGGTGACCCTCGGCGACCGCTTCGCGCGCGTCTTCACCGCGGACCGCAGGCACATCCACCACATCCTCGTCGCGCGTTACGGCAGCGCATCGAAAGTGCTGTTCTCGATCTGGCTCGTGACGCTGCTCTTCGCCGCGTCGGCGGTCATGACGGTCGTCGATCGCACGAAGCTGATCGGCTACACGTCCGGCGGCGTCGCGCTGTTCGTGCTGCTCGTGTTGCGCTACTGGCCGCGCAGACGGCGCGTGCACGACGTCGATGTGATGAGCAGCAACTGATGTGCGGGATCGCTGCGATCTTCGCGTATCGCGCGCCCGCCGTCGATGCCGCGGAGCTCGACGCGATCACGGCACGCATGATTCCGCGCGGTCCCGACGCGGGCGGCACTTGGATCTCTCCCGACGCGCGCGTCGGCCTCGGCAGCCGCCGCCTGGCGATCATCGATCTCAGCGACGAAGGCACGCAGCCGATGTGGGACGTCGAGCGCGAGCTGGTGATCGTGTTCAACGGCGAGATCTACAACCATCGCGAGCTGCGCGCGTCGCTCGAGCGCGGAGGCGCGCGCTTTCACTCGCAGACGGATACGGAAGTGCTGCTGCAGTTGTATCGGCGGGACGGGGAGCGGATGCTCGGCCTGCTGCGCGGCATGTACGCGTTCGCGCTGTGGGACACGCGCGCGCAGCGATTGTTCGTCGCGCGCGATCCGTACGGGATCAAGCCGCTCTACATCTCTGACGACGGCTCGACACTGCGCATCGCCTCGGAAGTGAAGGCGCTGCTCGCGGGCGGCGCGGTGTCGAGCGCGATCGATCCCGCCGGGCTGGCGGGCTTCTTCCTCACGGGCTCGGTGCCGGAGCCGTTCACGATTCGGCGCGACATTCGCGCGGTCGAGTCGGGGACGTCGTTCGTCGCGGAGGTGTTTCGCAATCCCGTGCCGTCGCTCGTCGAGCCGCAGGTGTACGTGCGCGAGCGCATCGAAGAATCGGTCGCGCAGCATCTTGTCAGCGACGTGCCGGTGGGACTCTTTCTCTCCGCGGGCATCGACTCGTCCGCGATCGCGAGCATCGCCACGCGCGTGTCGCGGGAACCGCTGCACACGTTCACGCTCGCGTTCGGACGCGAGGACGACGAGTCGCCGCTCGCGGAGCGCTTCGCGCGCGAGCTGGGAACGATGCACACGACGCGACTCGTCACGCGCGACGAATTCCTCGGCGATTTGCCGCGCATCCTCGAGCGGATGGATCAGCCGACGATCGACGGCGTGAACACCTGGTTCGTGAGCAAGGCCGTGCACGAGAAAGGTGTGAAGGTCGCGCTGTCGGGCGTCGGAGGCGATGAGCTGTTCGGCGGGTATCCGTCGTTCGCGAACGTGCCGAAGATGGTGCGGCTGGCGCGACTGCCGCTCGCATCGCGCATCGCGACGTTCGCGCTCCGGCATCCGAAGGCGAAGCTCATTCCGCGCTACGCGAAGTCGTGGGCGGGCGCGTGGTTTCTGCAGCGCGGGTTGTTCATGCCGGACGAACTGCCGTCGCTGATGGGCGTCGACGCTGCGCGCGATGGATTGGAGCGTCTGGCGCTGCTCGATCGCATCGAAGAACGCATCACGCCCGATCCCGGCACGCCGTTCGGACGTGTCGCGGCGATGGAGGCATCGCTGTACATGCGCAACCAACTGCTGCGCGACTCCGACTGGGCGAGCATGGCCCATTCGGTGGAGGTGCGCACGCCGCTCGTCGACGCGTGGCTCGTGCGGCAACTCGCGTCGACGCTGCTCGAACGCCGCGACAAGAGCGCGCTCGCCGCGATGCTGCCGCCGTGGCTGCGCGAGCGGAAGAAGACGGGCTTCTTCGTACCGATGCGCGAGTGGATGGAGCTGCCGGACGACGGCACGCCGACGCGCATGCGCAGTTGGGCGTTGCGCGTGGCGGGAGCGTTTCGATGAGAGTGCTCCTCCTCTGCACCGACGCGTACGGCGGACACGGCGGCATCGCGCTCTTCAATCGCGAGCTCGTCTCGGCGCTCTTCGCGCGCGAGGATGTCGAGGAAGTGGTGGTCGTGCCGCGCGTGATCCGCGATGAAGTGCGCGACATCCCGGCGAAGGTGACGTTCGTCGCGGACGCGGCGAAGGGACGCGTGTCGTTCGTGAAGCACGCGCGGCAACGCGGCTTCGATCTCACGATCTGCGGGCACATGAACCTGCTGCCGGTCGCGCCCGCGGACTCCGTGCTGGTCGTGCACGGGATCGAGGCGTGGCGCCGCACGCGCGTCCCGCGCTGCCGCGCCATCGTCTCCGTCAGCGCGATCACGCGCGATCGACTCGTCGGCTGGTCGGGCTACGACGGTCCGACGTACGTGTTGCCGAACGCCGTCCATACCGAGGAGTATGGGATTCGCGGGAAACGCGCGGAGCTCGTCGAGCGCTATCGATTGGAAGGCAAGCGCGTGATCCTCACCGTCGGCCGCCTCGACGCCGCGGAGCGCTCGAAGGGATTCGACGAGGTGATGGAGACGCTGCCTGCGCTGCCGGACGACGTCGTGTACCTCATCGCGGGCGGCGGCAACGACTTCCCTCGCCTGCAGGCGAAGGCGATCGCGCTCGACCTCGGCGATCGCGTCCGCTTCACCGGGCTCTTTCCCGAATCCGAGAAGGCCGACCTGTACAACCTCGCCGACGTCTACGCGATGCCGAGCCGCGGCGAAGGCTTCGGCTTCGTCTTCCTCGAGGCGATGGCGTGCCGCGTCCCCGTGATCGCGAGCAAACTCGATGGCGGCCGCGAGGCGCTGCTCGACGGGAAACTCGGCCTGCTCGTCGATCCGACGAATCCCGCGGAGCTGCGCGCCGCGCTCGAGGAAACGCTCGCGCGCGGCGAGCGGCGCGTGCCGGAAGGGTTGGAGTACTTTGCGTTCGCGCGGTTCAAGGAGCGCGTCAATGCAATCCTTGAAGCCCTCGCAGCAGCGCCACCGTCTCCGCCACGCCGCGTTTGAGATCGCCGCGCACGTCGAAACCGAGGGAGCGAAAGCGCGCGTCGCTGACGGTATAGGAGAGCTGGTTCATGATGCGGCTCTCGACCAACTCCACCTGCAAGTCGGGCACGTGCTCGCGGATCGCGTCGACGATCTCGCGCACGGTCGCGTTGATCGTCAGCACGTTGTAGACGCGATTGTCGAAGAGGCGGCGGTCGAGGATCAGCGCGAGCGCTCGCACGGCGTCGCTGAGATCGAGGTACGGGCGGCGCTGGTCGAGCGCGGAGCGCCACACCGTGATCGGGATTCCCTGGCACGCCTGCCAGATGAACTTGTTCACGGCCGTGTGGAAGCGCATGCCGGGCGAGACGCCGAAGATCGTGCCGAAGCGGCAGGCGACGAAGCGCAGTCCCTCGATCTGCGCGAGCGCGCGCTCCGCACGCAGCTTCGACACCGCGTAGGGACTCTGCGGCTGCAGCTCGCTCTCCGCGCAGTCCTCGTCCACGACTTCGTTCTGCGTGCCGTACACGCTGGTCGTCGACAGGAACACGAGCGGCGCTCCCGCCTTCGCGCACGCCTCCGCCACGCGCACCGTCGCGCCGAAGTTCACCTCTTCCACCTGCTCCGCGCGATCGAAGCTCGTCGCGGCGTCGGTGAGCGCAGCGAGATGGATCACCGCATCGGCGTCCGTGAAGAACGGCTCGAGCTCCGCGGCCCGCACGTCGATCTCGTGAAAGCGATAGCGCGAATGCTCGGGCAAGTTGAAGAGCGAGACGAAGCGCTGCGTCGACAGATCGTCGAGCAGCACGAGCTCGTGTCCCGGCAACTCGCGAATGAGTCGCGAGCCGATGTGTCCCAACGCGCCGGTGACGACGATCTTCATGACTGGAGGTACGACTTCAAGACCGGCGCGAAATAGTCGCGCGTGCGCTGCAGGCCGTCGCTGAGTTCGACGCGCGCCGACCAGCCGAGGACGCGGCGGATCTTTTCATTCGAGATGATCGCGTCGCCGATCTCGATCATCTCGCGATCGCGCGGCCACTCCACGTACTGTACGCGCCC
>DATELS010000367.1:0-4930 GCA_035276365.1 Thermoanaerobaculia bacterium | reverse complement strand
CACGTGATGTCGCTGGTGGGGGGACCGAGGTCGAGGAAGTAGAGGGAGGAGAAGGCGGTGTGGGTGACGTCGGGGGTGGCCACGAACGCGTCTTGCGCGAAGAGGCGGGCGGTGGCGAGGATCGACTCGACCGCGGACGCGTCGCCGTAGGTCAGGTGCACGAAGCGCACGTGCGGGTGGCGGCGGGCGGCCGGGAGGATCAGCTCCTGCATCAGAAAGTCCACGCTGTTCCAGCGGTTCGACGCGTCGTGCCACGGGCGGGAGAGCAGGCTCTCCGTAATGTCGTAGTCGACGTAGGGGAGGATGTGCTCCCCGGCGCGGTAGCCCTGATTCGTCACGATCAGCGGGAGTTCTTTGCGCAGCGCGGCGAGGAAGCGCGCGAACGCCGCGTCGTACGTGAGCTCGGGATGGCGGCGGCGATACTCGGCGAGAGCGTCGGCGTGCACGCTCTCCGACGTCGTCGTGTCGAGGAACACGCCGTCGTAGTTGATCGCGCGCAGGCGTTTCGCGATTGCCGTTGCGCGTTGCTCCGCGTGATCGGGGGACGCGGGATCGTAGTAGAACGCGTCCGCATCGTTCGCGCCCGAGCCTCCACGCAGCGGACGCGCGTTCAGGAGCGCGCGACGCTCGCCGCGCAGCAGTCGTTCCTGCCACGAGCCGCGACGGACGAGCGTGCGGTAGAACGCCACCGACCACTCGTACAGCGCGAGCCGCGTCCCCTTCGCATGCAGCGCCTTCACCTGCGCGCGCGGGAGCGGGTCGTGCGTGACCAGCACGTCGAAGCGTCCGAACCATTCCAGTTGTTGCGGCGTCAGCGCGGGGCCGTAGTGAAAGGCGAGACTGCCGCGGCGCTCGGCGGCGGAAGCGGGAAGCGAAAACAGAAGCGCGAGAGCCATCAGGACGCGGCTGCTATTCTGAATCCGCTGCAAGCCGTTTCGCACACCTTCGACCGTTCACGCGCCGTGCCGCTCGTCGCAGCGACGGCGGTGCTGTGGGCGTACATCGCCAGCGACGTGCAGTACAAGACCTGGTACATCGCCACCGCGATGGCGATGGTCGCCGTCGCCGCGGTCTGGAAACGCATCGACACCGACGGTCTCCTCCGCGCGACGCTCCCCGTCCTCGGCTACTTCGCGCTGCTCCTCACGACCGCGCTCTGGGCCGAGTATCCGCGCGAGACGCTGCGCTGGGTGGCCATCGACTCGATCGAGATCGCCGTCTTCGCCCTCTTCTACATCGCCGGACGCAACGCCGACGACGACGTGATCGCCAATGCGTTCGCCAGCGTCGGCATCCCAGCAGCGATCGTCGCACTCATCCAATACCTCCACGATCCCTTCCGCGCGCGCCTGGCCGGCTACTCGCTCGCGCTCCTGCCGCTCGTCATCGCCTTCGGCGCGAGAAGGAGACGAACGTTCGACGTCGCCGCGATGAGCATCGCCTTCGCGCTCCTCCTCATCGGCCGCAGCCGTGCTCCGCTCGGCGCCGCGTTGATCGTGGTGACACTGGCGGTGTTGACGTCACGCGAGCGCGTGCGCACCGCGGCAAAGATGTTCGGCGGCGCACTTGCGATCGCGCTGCTCGTCCTCGCCATTCCCGCGACGCGGCTGATGATGCTCACCACCTTCGGCCGCTTCATGCGCATCCTGCCGGCGAGCGCGATCGTCACGCGCATGCAGAGCGAGATCCGCGGCACGCCGTACGAGCTGCAGATCCGTCCGCGCGACCAGATCGGCGTGCGCGCGATGATCGCCGAGCGCACCTCCGCGCTCGCGCGTCGCGCGTTCCCGTTCGGCATCGGCTACATGAACTTCGAAAAGCACTTCGAGAAAACGTACGGCTTCCCCGCCGCGCTGCACAGCATGTATTCGGCGTGGTGGTTGGAAGGCGGCGTCGCGGTCACGCTCTATGTGGCCGCGTGCGCGTGGCTGTTGTGGCGCCACGCGAAACCCAACCCATCAATGCTCATCGCGTTCGCGGCGCTGTTCTTCCTCGGCGCGTTCCAACAGCTCCATCAGTCGCCCGCGTTGTGGGCGCTGCTCGGACTGCTCACCAGTCGGTGGGTTTGTAGTCCTTCAGAAACTGCCCCCACACGTGCACGCCCGAGTTGATCCCGGAGATGATCGGGTCGACGATGCGCGCCGCTCCGTCCACGATGTCCAGCGGCGGATGGAAGCGCTGCTCGATCGTCTTCCGTGCCGCGATCGGCGCCGGATCCTCGTCCGTCACCCAGCCCGTGTCCACGCTGTTCATGTGAATGCCATCCGCGTGATAGTCCGCGGCGGACGTGCGCGTCATCATGTTCAGCGCGGCCTTGGCCATGTTCGTGTGCGGGTGCCGCGTCGTCTTCTGGTTGCGGTAGAACTGCCCTTCCATCGCCGACACGTTCACGATGTGCTTGTCGCGATCCGGCGTGCGCAGCATCAGCGGCTTGAGGCGCGCATTCAGCACGAACGGCGCGACCGCGTTCACGAGCTGCACTTCCAGCAGCTCGATCGTCGGCACCTCCGCGAGCAAGAGGCGCCACGAGTTCCGTCCGCGCAGATCGATCTGCTGCAGATCCTGATCGAGCGCGCCGCGCGGGAAAAGTTCCTCGCCACGCGCATGATCCTCCGGCAACAGCGGCACCTGCGAGAGCTGCGCGGAGTTGTGCACCACGTTGCGCACCAGCGCCGGCGCCGCGGACAGCGCGGCGTTCTCGCGCTCCATCATATGCTCGTAGAACGCGGGCGGGCGGCGGACCGTCTGACACGCATTGTTGATGATGAAGTCGAGCCGGTCGCGCGTCTCGACCACGTGCCGGCAGAACGCCTCGACACTCGGCGTGTGACGCAGATCGAGTCCGTAGATCTCGAGGCGATCCGACCACTCCGCAAAATCCGGCTCCGCCGCGTAACGCGCAGCGGAGTCGCGCGGGAAGCGCGTCGTCACGATGAGATGCGCGCCTGCGCGCAGCAGCTTGAGTCCGGCCTGATAGCCGATCTTCACGCGACCGCCCGTCAGCAGCGCGACGCGTCCGTGCAGATCGGCGAGCTCCGTGCGCTTCGCGAAGTTGAACTCCGCGCATGCGGGACACATCTGGTCGTAGAAATGGTGCAGTGTCTGATAGTGCTGCTTGCAGACGTAGCAGTGGCGGACTTCCTCCGTCGTCACCTCGGGCGTTTCCGGCGTCTCGATGCGGAAGTAGTTCGGCGTCGTGAACACGGGCTTGCGGCGCAGCTCGCGGATGCCGGTCGTGTGCAGCACCTGATCGTCCTGCTGCGCCATCGCCGCCTTGCGCTCGCGCTTCGCGGCCTTCGCCAGACGGCGGCGTGCGCGTGGGTCGGGATCCGACACCACGCGCGTCGCGCGCAGGAAGCGCTCCTGCTCGTCGCGCGGAAGCTGCGCGAGCTGCCCGCGATCGCGGTCGAGCGACTCGAGCAGCTCGGTCGCCTCGCGGACGCGCTCGCGAAGCAGCGTCTCTTCCGACGTCAGCGTCGCCATCGCGCTAGCCGTGTCCTCCGACCGAGCGCCGCTTGTTCGCCTTCTCCGGCTCCGACACGTGAATCGTCATCGTCGTCGAGCTCTGTCCCGCCGCATTCGTCACCGTCAGCGCGACGACATACGTCCCCGCCGCCGTGTACGTGTGCGTCGGATTCTGCTGTGTCGACGATGTGCCGTCGCCGAACGTCCACAGCCACGTCGTCGGCACGTTCGTCGACTTGTCGCGGAACTGCACCGGCAGTCCGCGCGCCGGCAGTCCGGGTACGAGGTCGAACGCCGCGCCGGGCGTCGTCACGATGAGCGTGCACGCGCCGGGCATCTTCGCGTTCACGATCGAGATGTCGTCGAGGTAGAAGCCTTCGAACTCCGATCCCGGATCGCTCGTGAAGCGCCAGCGGATCTTCACCGACTTGCCCGCGTACGCGGCGAGCGGCGAGCGATACTCGGTCCACGGCGTGAGCGCGGTGTTCGCGGGAGGACCGGTGAACGCCGCCCGCGTCTTCGGGTCTCCACACGCATTCACCGGCGCCTCGGTCCCACTGGTGCCCTGCGTCTCCGCGAGCGTGCCCGGATAGCCGCCGTTCGGCGGGAGGTCCTTCCACGTCGCGCCGTTGTCGTCGGAGATCTCGACGATCACGCCGTCCCAGAGGAACTCGAGGTTGAAGCGCGCAAAGTACGAGAGCTCCGCGTTCGCATCGAGCGTGATCGCCGGCGTGACGATCGACGCGCACGTGTCGCGCTGATACGTGTCGTGGTCTTCGCCGTTGTGGTACGAGTGACCGCCCGAGTGCGACTCGCTGCTGCTGAGCTGCCACGGCACGTCGGGCGAGAGGAACGCGCCGCCGTCGCCCGCGCCGTCGCGGAACGTGCCGGTCGCTCCCGGTCCGCCGAACGCGGTCGCGAACAACTGAATGTCGTTCGTCTCCTCGTTGCCGTGACTCGGGCCGGCCGACGCGGTCGTCGTGTCTTCCGCGCGAACGGTGTAGTAGTACGTCACGCCCGACGCCACGTTCGTGTCGCTGAACGAGGTGTCGGTCGTCGTCGCGTACGGAGTGCCGGTTGGCGGGGTGCCGGGCGACGTCGAACGATAGATGTTGTAGCGAATGCTGTTGCCGAGGGGGCAGTTCGAGTGGCCGGCGGGCCAGGAGAGAAGGATGCGGCAGTTCGTCGCATCCGCGCGCGCCGTCGCGAGGCCGCTGAACGCCGGCGCGATGTCGCACAGACCGTTCGCCGTGATCGCCGCCGCATTCGACGCCGGACCTTCGCCGCAGTCATCCGCGCCGCGGACGATGTACGAGTACGCGTAGCCGCCCTGCGCCTGGCGATCGGTGAACGCGCCGCCGGTCGTCGTGCCGATGTAACGGAAGTCCGCGGGATTCGGATTCAAGCCGACCGCGCGATACACCTGCGTGAGTCCGCCGCCCGCGGCGGGAGTCCACTTCAGATC
>DATELS010000366.1:0-5284 GCA_035276365.1 Thermoanaerobaculia bacterium | reverse complement strand
TCGCCACAAAGTACAACGCGCGCGCCTCGACGTTTTTCGTGCGCGGCGTCGGCCGGATCTCCGCCGCGCGCGCGAGCAGCGCGTCGGTCTGCGACGGATCGTCGCGCATCGCCAGCATGAGTCGCGTGAGCGCGATCTGCTCGTCGCGATGCGTCCAACTGATGGCGCCGAGGGTGAGGCGGGCTTCGTAGAGCTCTTCGGCGAGGAAGCGAATGTCGCCGAGTGCGGCGAGGCGAATCCAGAGGTCGAGGTCTTGCGCGAAGTAGAACTGCGGACGATAGCCGCCGGCCTTCACGTATGCATCGCGGCGGAACATCGCCGAGCCGTGGTGCGAGAGTCCCTGAATCGATTCGAGCGGCGCGCTGCGCAGGCTCGCGCGTACGGTGTCGCCGTCGCCGCGCGCCACGTACAAACGCTCGCCGCCCGGGCCGAGGGTGACCGTCGCGCACGACACGAGCACGACGTCGCCTTCGAATGCCGCGAGCTGTTTCGCGAAGCGCGTCGGGTGCGAGCGGTCGCCGCAGTCGTGGCGCGCGATGAACTCCGCGCGCGCTTCGGCGCAGCCGCGGATCAGAGCGCGCGTCAGCCCTGCGTTGGGTTGCGTGATCACGCGCAGTCTTGCGTCGCGACAGGCGGCGAGCAGTTGCGGCGTGGCGTCCGTCGAGCCGTCGTCGATCACGATCAGCTCGAAGTCGGATTCCGTCTGCGCGAAGATCGAGTCGAGCGTCTCCGTCAGCGTCGCCGCGCCGTTGTAGACCGACATCACGACCGAGAGCCTCGTCATCGCAGACGGTCGCTCATGCACGCGAGCCAGCCCGTGCGGGACCAGCCGAGGAGGCGGGCGATGGCGGCGTAGACGCGGAATTGGCGGGCGTCGCGTCGCGGACCGGACGCTTCGCGCGCGAGCTCGAACAGCATCTTCGACTCGTCTTCGAGTCCCGCCGCGCCGCACTGGCGCGAGAGGAGGAACAGCTCGCGCGCGTACGTCTGCATCTCCGGCGCGTCGTGGCCGATGCCGGCGCGCTGGGCGTGGCCGAGGATGAGGGCGTGGGCGCGGGCGCGATCGCGGAGGACGCGCGCGTCGAGTCCCTGTCCCGAGAGGCGGCCTTCCTGATGATGCCGCGACTCGGAGATCCAGTCTTCGACGTAATGCAGCCGGACGCCGTTCACCGCCATGCGCGCGTCGTACTCCCAGTCTTCCTCGTGGCAGAGATCGAGCCACGGGCCGTTGGCGTGGATGAGCGACGCGCGATAGAGCGGCGTCGGCGTGTGCCAGAAGCGCGTGGCCAGCATGCGCGGGAACATGGTGTCGTACTTCGTGCCCGTGCCGCGCTCGGGAGTGGGATTGACGCTGCCGTCCGGCCGGATGCCGCGCGTCCAGCCGTACGACGCGCCGCACTCGGGATGCGCGTTCAGTCCCGCGACCTGCAGTTCGAACTTGCGGGGATAGAGGACGTCGTCGCTGTCGAGGTGCTGAATGAACTCGCCGCTCGCGACGACGCGCGCCGCCTCGCGCGCCATGGCCACGCCGCGGTTGGGTTGATGGAGCACGCGGATCTCTTCCGGATGTTTGGCCGCGAGGTCGTCCGCGGTGGCGCCGGTGGAGTCGGTCGAGCCGTCATCGACGACGAGGATCTCGATGGGCCGGTACGTCTGCGCAAGCACGCTCTCCACCGCCTCGCGCAACATGCGCGCGCGGTTGTAGACAGGGATGATGGTCGTGACCAGACCGGACTGCACGCGAGGTAAGGATAGCGCTGCTCAGCGCAACGCGACGACCTCCGTCTTCGGGAAGCGCCGGATGACGCGGCGCGGCGGCAGTTGCATCTCGCGCAGCGCGGCGGCGGCGCCGGGGGAGAGCACGGCCCACGTGTGCGGCGCGGTGAGGAGTGCGGCGTGTACGGACTCGGGGGTCGTGTCGAAGGCGAGGCGGACGAGGCGCCGGTCGCGGAACTCGAAGGCGAGGGGTTGATCGAGCGGTTGAACGACGAGGACGATCGTGTCGGGCGGGAGGGAGGTGTTGAGGAACGCGCCGATCGCGGGGACGTCCGCCATCGACGGCTCTTCCATCGCGGCGGAGTAGCGCGCGGCGCGGAGGCCGAGCAGCGCGAGGAGGATGGAGGTGAGGGCAATGGGGGTGCGCCGCCAGCGCTCGCGCGTCAGGCCGCACGCGGCGGCGATGAGGAGCAGCGGCAGGAACGGGACCCACACGCGCGGGAACGGGACGACGCGCAGCACGAGCGCGAGCGGCACGCTCGCCACGACGCACGCCAGGACGAGGTTGCGCACCCGCAGCAGCGCGAGTACGACGCCGGCGATGAGCGCGATCGCGAGCACGAGCGGGTAGGTCGCGTTCCACTCGCGCCACGTGGTGCAGAGCGATGCGGGGAGCGTCGCCAGGACGTCGCGCAGCGGGAGCGGCTTCGTCGTGCCGTTCGACGTGATCGAGCTCGGGCCGGAGACGACGAGCACGGGCACGTACAGCAGGAACGTCAGTGCGCCGGTGGCGGCGGCGATGAGCGCGATGCGGCGCACGGGCACGCGTTCGAGCAGCAGCCACGCGAGCCACGCCGCGAACGGGAAGAGCATCACGGGAATGGTCCAGGCGCCGAGGGCGGCGAGGGTGGCGGCGAGGAGCCAGTTGCGCTCGCGCGTGAGGAAGAGCAGCAGCGTCGCCAGCGCCACCATCGTGTAGCCGCGGCCTTCCGCCGAGTATTCGACGAGCGGCCACGCGGCGGCGGCGAGTCCGGTCGAGAGCACGGCGGCGTTCTCGCCGGAGAGTCGGCGAGCGAGGACGTACGTCGCGACGAGCACCGCGACGCCGGCGACGAACGCGGGCAGACGCAGCGCCCAGCGCGAGTCGCCGCCGAGCGCGTAGACCACGTGATCGAGGAGCGTGTGGAAGAGGTGATTGTTCGGATGCGCGTAGCGCGACAGCGAATCGAGCAGTGGACGCGGTACGAACTCGTTGAACGTGTACGCCTCGTCCCAGTGCAAAGGCGCGTCGAGCAGCACCACACGCGTGACGATGCCCGCCGCGATCGCGATCAGCGCCGGAATCGTCACGCGCAGCATGCGCGGACGCGGCAGTGCGCGCACCTCGTCCGCGATCGCGGCGCGGAAGAAGAACGCGAGCGCGGCAAGCGCGAGCACCACGACGCCGCAGTTGCGCGCGCGGCGGGCGAGATCGTCGAGGAACACCGCCGTCACGTGCTGATCGGGCGAGTACTTTGCGGCGTGGGTTCGAAGGTCAATGCAAAGCAGCGCGACGCCGCCGATTGCGATCAGCGCGATCGCACACGCGACGACGATTCTCGCGGCGCGCTCCGTCATGCGAGACGCCGGTAGTAGCGCCGCTCCACGCTGGCGAGGTCCGCGCCCGTCGCCGCCCAGCGCAGCGCGCGCGCGATCGACATCGCGCTGTTCTTCATCCGCGCGACCGTGCCGCGCTCCGCGCGCAGTCCGATGTCCGGTGCGCGTCCCAGCTCGTGCGGCGCGATCGGATGAAAGCCGCCGCGCTCCATCAATCGGTCCAGCGTCGCGCGCGAAAAGTAGCTGAGGTGCTCCCACGGATTCACCGTGCGGCGCATCGGCGCGCCGCGGCGGTGCTGTTCGATCTGGCGTTGCAGCGCCGGCTCCTCGAACGACGGCGAGCTCACGAACGCCGCGGCGCCGGGCGCGGTCAGCGAACCGAGATGCTGGATCGTCGCAACGGGGTCGGGCAGATGTTCGAGCACGTCGTCGAAGATCAGCATCGCGAACGGCGCGTTGTCCGCGAGAGACTGCGTGTCGCTCACCACACGCATGCCCTTCGCGCGGCTGTACTCCGCGCGCATCGCGCTCGGCTCGAATCCCACCGCGTCCACATTGCACGCGGCGAGGATGCGCAGCGTCACGCCCGCGCCGCTGCCGTAGTCGAGCGCCTTGCGCTGCGGCAGGCGTTTCGTCAGCTCCAGCAGATCGGCCACCGAGCGCAGTCGCGCGGCGTAGCTCTCGCTGAACTCCGACCCTTCCACGCAACGCTCCTCGACGATCACGCGGTCGTAGAGCGCCGCCAGAAAATCATCGTCCGGCAGCAGCTCCGCGAAGACGAAGCCGCACCGCGCGCAGCGTCGGATCGGAAAGTGCGACGGCTTCGGAAGATCGAGGAGCTCGCGCCAGCGCGGGTCGTACGTCGAGTTCGTGCTGCAGAACTCCTCCGCCTCCGGCGCGAACAGCGTCGCGCCTTCGGTTCCGCCGCAGAGGGGACACGCGCGGGACCGGAACGTCGGCGGCATCGGCAAGAGTGTAGCGTGCGGTAGTCTTCCCTGAACGCATGCATCCGCTGCTCGAGCAGACCTTCGAGACCGGCACGGCCGAGTTGCCGGACGGGTCGCACATCCGCGTCAACTCGTCGATCACGTACGACGACTGCCTGCTCGTCGAGCGGATGATCCAGAAAACTGCGGCAACGTCGGCGATCGAAGTGGGGATGGCCTTCGGCATCTCGTCGCTGGCGATCGCGTCGTCGCTCCTGCGCCGCGACGAGACGCGCTACGTCGTCATCGACCCGCATCAGTCGCACGGATGGAAGAACGCGGGCGTGCATCTTCTGCGGCGTGCCGGACTGGCGGACATGGTGCAGCTCATCGAGGAGCCGTCGCAGCTCGTGCTGCCGCGACTCGCGGCGCAGGGCGAGCGCTTCGACTTCGTCTTCATCGACGGCTGGCACACGTTCGATCACGCACTCGTCGACTTTTTCTTCTGCGACATGCTGCTGAATCCGGGCGGCGTGATGATGCTGGACGACGTCGGCTATCCGGCGATCGATCGCGTGGTGCGCTTCATCCTGTCGAACCGCGACTACGAATTGGTCGGCGCGACCCGCGTCGACGAAGAGGCATCGCGCTCGCTGCAGTGGCGCCGCAAGTTCAAGCGCGCGGTGCGCCCGATCGCGCGCACGGACCGCGATCCGTCACCGGCGTTCGACCTCGTCTTCAGCCGCCTCGAGCGCGCGCAGGTGGTGGCGCTGGAGAAGCTCGGCGAGGACTCGCGCAGGTTCGATCATTTCGAAGCGTTCTGATCGCGATACGGCCCGTCGACCCGTCCCTGCTCCTGCCCCCGCACGCGCGCAATGCGCTCGCTGATCGACACCGAGGCATCGCGGTAAAACCGCTGCACCCCGGCGGGCTCGCGCGACGCTTTCTCCGGCTGCGGCGCGTGCCACAGGTGGATGAGCGGCGCGTAGCCGAACGTCCAGCAGCGCCGCGTCGATGCGCGCAGGAAGAACTCGTTGTCCTCGCCG
>DATELS010000365.1:0-3005 GCA_035276365.1 Thermoanaerobaculia bacterium | reverse complement strand
CTGCTGCCCCTGCTGCTTCGCCTGCGCGTACTCGACCGCGGCGACCGCGCGCTCCTTGATCACGCCTTCGATCGTGCGCGCGCCGATGCGCATGCGCATCGCGTCCACCGTCGCGTTCTCCGCGATCGGGAACGCGTAGATGGCCTCGACGCAGTGATCGGTCGCGTTCTCGAACGTCTGCTTCACGACCGCGCGCGCGATGATGCCGCGCACCTGCAGATCGATTTCGGTGCGCACCGTCGGCGCCTCGAGATACACGCCGGGCGTCGTCGTCTTGAAGAGCAGCATCGGATGCGTGGCCTGATCGAGCGTCACCGGCTGCTCGGCGACGGCGGCGAGTGCAACGAGCAAGAGAAGCGTGAACGGCGTGGCGCGGCGGATCTTCATCGTCTTCCTCCGCGTATCAATAAAGAGCGGCAATGCGTCGCGATCGTGGAACGATTGCGAAATCACGGAGGAACGATTGCGGCGGGATCGTGGCAGTCGCGGCGGCGTGGTGGTATATGCTGCTGCGGTTTCGTTCCCGGTGTCCCCGGTGTCCAACGCAATGTCAGACGCGACACGGCAGTTGGCACAACCTCAGCAGAGCCCGTTTTCTCTCGTTCAGGGGAGCACGCGATGTTCGACGACGTACTCATCGAGTCGGCCGGGAAAGACAAGAAAAAAGGCGGCTGGCTCACGGCCGTCATCTCCGGCGCCATTCATCTGAGCCTCATCGGCGCGATCATCGCCGCCGGCTATTACGTCAAAGAGAATCCCGAGGTGATCGAGAAGCCGATCGCGGCATTCATCGTCACGTCGGCGCCGCCTCCCCCACCGCCTCCGCCGCCGCCCGCGAGCTCGAGCGGCGCGACCAAGCCCAAGACGCCGACCATCGAGACGCCGAAGAAGCAGCCCGAGTTCCGCCAGCCGACCGAGACCCCGCAAGTCGTTCCCGACGTTCCCGACGCGCCGTCCGATGACAGCAGCGCGCCGGCCGAGGGCGGCGTGGTGGGCGGAGTGAAGGGCGGCGTGGTGGGCGGAGTCGTCGGAGGCGTCGTCGGTGGCACCCTCGGCGGAACGTTGGGCGGCACGCTCGGCGGACAGGTCGGCGGCACCGGCACGGGTCCGATCCGTGTCGGCGGCGACGTCAAGGCGCCGACCATCATCGAGCCGCGCGCCGAGCCGAAGTACACCGAGATCGCGCGCAAGGCGCGCATCGCCGGCATCGTCATCATCGAGGCCATCATCGATCGCGAGGGCAACGTCACCGACGCGCGCATCCTCAAAGGTCTGCCGATGGGACTCGATCAGGAAGCGCTCAACGCGATTCGCAAATGGAAGTTCAAGCCGGGCACGCTCAATGGATCGCCCGTCGCCGTGTACTACAACCTCACCGTCAATTTCCGCCTGAATCAGTAGAGAGGAGAAGTCGATCCATGGAAGGGATGGAAGCCAGTTTCAGTATCGTCGGAATGTGGGAGTCGATGACGTGGCTCGGCCGCAGCGTCGTCATCGTCCTGGCGCTGATGTCGGTGTGGTCGCTGACCATCGCCATCGAGCGTCTGTGGCGTTTTCAAAAGGCGAAGAAGGAATCGCTCTCCGTCGCCCTCGGCGTCACTCCGCTGCTCAAGCAACACAAGCTCGAAGAGGCGATCCGCTTCACGAAGGATCCGAAGTTCCGGCACAGCCACCTCGCGCGCGTGCTCAGCGCGGGACTCACCGAGTTCCACTACGAGACCTCGCAGCAGTTACCCGACGACTTCGACATCGTCGAGTCGGGCAAGCGTGCGATCGAGCGTGAGACGCTGATGACCACCGCCGAGATGAAGAAGGGCCTGGGCAACCTCGCCACGATCTCCACGACCGCACCGTTCGTCGGTCTGTTCGGCACCGTCATCGGCATCATCAACGCGTTCCGCGGCATGGCGATCTCCGGCTCGGGCGGACTCGGCGCCGTGTCGGCCGGTATCGCCGAGGCGCTCGCGACCACCGCGTTCGGCCTCTTCGTCGCCGTCCCCGCGGTGTGGATGTACAACTACTTCCTCAACAAAGTGGAGCGGTTCCAGGTGGAGATGTCGAACGCGTCGTCGCAGCTCATCGACTACTTCATCAAGAACTCGGCGCGCGCTCGCGCGAGATAGCGGAGAGACGCGATGGCATTCGGCGCCGGCGGCGGCAGTCCCAACGAAGTCAAGGGAGACATCAACGTCACTCCTCTCGTTGACGTCTGCCTCGTGCTGCTCATCATCTTCATGGTCGTGACGCCCATGCTGCAGCAGGGCGTCGACGTGCTGCTGCCGCAGGGCGCGCACGCGGAGAAGAAGCCGGGCGAGCAGGGAGACCTCATCATCTCGGTGAAGATCGACGGGTCCGTGTGGGTCGGGCAGCACTGGATTCCCGACAAAGACCTGCCCACCTACCTCGGCGCCGAGTATCAGAAGGATCCGAACCGCACGGTGATGCTCAAGGCCGACAAGCGGATCAACTTCGGCAAGGTGCGCCTGGTCATGCGCGCCGCGAACGACGCGCAGTTCACACGCGTGGCCGTCCTGACGGAAAACCAGCAGGCCGGCGCGAACATCGCGCAGGGAAGGATGTAACGATGGCGTTCAGTGCAGGCGGAGGCGGCGCGGTCAAGTCGGAGATCAACATCACGCCGCTCGTCGACGTGGTGCTCGTGCTCCTCATCATCTTCATGGTGGCCATGCCCATTCTGCAGATGGGACTCGACGTCGAAGTGCCGCCGAAAGTGGAGATGGCCGCCCCGCCGCCGTCCACCGAACAGAACCAGCTCGTGATCAACGTGAAGGCGGACGGCGTCTACCTGAACTCGCAGAAGATGAACAACGTGAACGAGCTCCGCGACATGATCGCGAAGCAGATGATCGCGCGCCCGCCCGCCGAGCGCGTGGTCTTCATCAACTCCGAGGACAACCTGTCGTTCGATCGGGCCGTGCAGGCGATGGACGCCGCGCATCAGGCGGGCGCGGCGAAGGTGGGGTTTTTGACGGATCCGCCCAAGT
>DATELS010000364.1:0-2657 GCA_035276365.1 Thermoanaerobaculia bacterium | reverse complement strand
CGGGTGCGTGACGCGCGGCGCCGTGGCGGCGGCGACATGCGTGGGTTTGCTGCGATGGCGCGTACTCGCGACTCGCTTCCCACCACGCGTCGTCGACGACGACGCCACCCTTGTCGCCGCCGGCATCCGGGGCGTGCGAATCCCGATTCGCGCGAGCCGTTCCGCCGCCACGCGCGTCAGAAACGCGCGCGACTCCGCGGCCGGGTAGAACCGGCGTCCGCGATCGTCCGTCAGCATCCCGCGGCGCACCGCTTCCGCGTAGCCGGGGTAGTCGCGCACCGTCTCGTACTCCGCGCTGTCCTCATCGAAGAACGGCGACGTGAACTGCGCGTCCCACAGGCGGGCGACGTCCGTGTAGACGCGCACCAATTCTTGTGCACTCTTTTTCTCCGCGCCGGAGGGATAGTGCGCGACCAGATCGCGCGCGTTCTCCAGATGCTCGTCGAACTTCGGGCGGTCGTGACGCACCAGCGCGTCCTGCAGCGACTCCAGCTCCGAGCGCAGCTCGCGGCTCGGCGGCGCGAGCGCCACCGTCTCGATCTGCGGCGGCGGCAGTTGCGCGACGTCGACGCGCGGCGTGCGTGGCACATCGCTCAGACTCGCGCAGTCCGTCGGAATCGGACCGGTCGCCGTCGCCGTGCGCACCACCAGCGGCTGCATCGGCGACGATGCGCCGGCGAGCATCGTCAGCGCCATCGCCATCAGCAACAGCAGGCGGACGCACCGATCCAGCCACTTGATCGCGGGCCACCTCATACCGGCCTCGGCAAATGCAGCAAGTGCGCCACCACGTTTCTCAAGCGTTGTTCGCCGCCGACACCGCCTGCGGCAGATGCTTCTTGAACAACTTGATCAGATCGTCGACCGCCAGCGGCTTCGCCACATAGTCGTCGACCTTGAAGTACGACAGCGCCTCGTTGCGATACTTCCGGTCCGTGTACAGCCCCGTCATGATGATCGCCTTCGACTGCGCGGTGCGCGGATCCTCTTTCAGCAGACGACACATTTCGCGGCCATCGAGCTTCGGCATGAACGCGTCGGAGAGAATGAGGTCCGGACCGTACTCGCGCGCGAGCAGCAGTCCCTCCTGCCCGTTCGTGCCGACCACGAATCCGTAGCCCATGTTCGTCACCACCGTGCGGACGATGAGCTGCACGTTCTCGTCATCCTCGACGAGCAGAATCAGCGGACGCTTCACCTCCGCCGGCGCGGGATTGCTGCGCGAGCCGAGGCTGCGCTTCGAGCCGATCATCTTGCGCTCGAAGAGCGACGGCGGTGCGTCGATCCAGAAGCGTTCCTTGTACGACGCCGGCGCCTTGCAGAAGCAGCCGTTGCACTTCGGGCAGACCAGCGTGTTGTCGCGGCCGACGCAGTGGCACCACTCCGCGCTCGTCGCATCGAAGCGGTGATGGCAGTTGAAGCAGTCGACTTCGTATCCACTCGTGACGCGCGGCGACTGCACCTGCATCTTCGCCGAGTCCGCGCCGGGCATCGTCAGGATCTTCGCGAGCGGCACATCCTCCGCCGGCTCTTCCTCCTGCACTTCCTCCGCGGTCGGGAGCGCATCCTCTTCGTCGTCTTCGATGCCCGAGCCGCCGATCAAGCCGCCTTCTTCGACGGGCAATCCCGCGACGCCTTCGAGATGCTTCTGCAGCAGGTTGATGAGGTCCGTCACCGCGACCGGCTTCGCGATGTAGTCGTCGATGTGGAAGCGCTTCACGGCCTCGCTGCGATACTTCGTGTCCGTGTAGAGACCCGTCATCACGACCATCTTGCAGTTCTCGCCGAGGGGCTCTTCCTTGAGGATGCGGCACATCTCGCGGCCGTCGAGCTTCGGCATGAACGCGTCGGAGAGGATGAGATTCGGCTTGTACTCGCGCGCGAGTGCGAGGCCGGCCTGGCCGTCCGCGGCGAGGATTGCGCCGTAGCCGAGGTTCGAGCAGATCTTGGCGACGATGGCCTGGATCTGCGCGTCGTCGTCCACGCATAGCACGAGCGGGCGCTTCACGTGCGTCATCGGCGCGTTCTCGGGCAGCGACTGCTGTTGCTTCTGCGCCTCGACGTTCTTGCGCTCGAAGAGGCGCGGCGGCGCATTGATCCAGAACTTCTCTTTGTACGCCGCGGACGCCTTGCAGAAACACGTGAGGCAGTTCGTGCAGACGATCGTCCGCTCGCGCGTGAGGCAACTGCACCAGTCCGCGTCGATCGCGTTGAACTCGACGCGACAGGTGAAGCAGACGACTTCGTATTCATCGTTCGTCGGCTTGCGCTCCGCGGTCGCGGGCGTTGCGGCGATCTCGTCACGCTTCGCGACCGTGGCTTGCTTCGGCTGCGGCGCCGGCGCCTCGCGCGGCGCGAGATCTTTCGGACGCGCCATCGCCTGTTTCGCGAGTCGCTCCAGCTCATCGGGATCGTACGGACGGATCACCCACGGCGAGAGTCGCGCGACCGCGGGTGCAGTCGACGAAACGGTGCCGGTGAAGATGAGCGGCATCGACGGATTCTGTTCGGAGATCGTGCGGTGAATGAGCTCGAACTCGGGATGATCGACGTCGATGAAGAGCGCGTCGGGACGGAAGCGGAACATCTCGTCGACGGTGTCGACCCAGCGCTCGACGACCTGGATCTCGACGCCGCGCTTGCGCATGTCGGGGACG
>DATELS010000363.1:0-3349 GCA_035276365.1 Thermoanaerobaculia bacterium | reverse complement strand
CGTTCCATCCCGGCGGCGCGGTTGCCGCGGCGAGCGTGTTCTATTTGCTGCTCGCCGTGCTGATGGGACTCGTGCAGAAGTTTCTGAATCCGCCGCTGTGGCTCCTCACCATCATCTTCGTCCCCGCGACCTTCGTCATGGTGTGGCTCGGCACGAAGGCGTCGACGCTGTTCGTCCTCGACGCGAAGTGGTGGGCGATGCTCATCCTCGCGTACTGCTGTGTCGCGTCGATGGTGCCCGTGTGGTCGCTCCTGCAACCGCGCGGCTACCTCGGCGGATTCGTTCTCTACTTCGCGCTCGCTCTCGGCATCGTCGGCATCTTCTTCGGCGGCTACGAGATCAAGCAGGCCGCCTTCAAGACATTCAACAGCGGCAAGGCGACGGGGCTGCTCTTCCCGTTCCTCTTCGTGACCATCGCGTGCGGCGCGTGCTCCGGTTTCCACGGACTCGTGTGCAGCGGCACGACGTCGAAGCAGATCGACAAAGAGCCGCACATCAAGGCGGTCGGATACGGCGGCATGCTGGCGGAGGCGTTCGTGGCGCTCATCGCGATGGTGACGGTGATGATCGTCGCGCAGAAAGATCTCGGCGGACTGAAGCCCGGCACGATCTACGGCAACGGCATCGGCGCATTCCTCACCCTGATCATCGGCGAGAAGTACCGCAACTTCGCGATCACGTTCGGCGCGATGGCCTTCTCGACCTTCGTCTTCGACACCGTCGATGTCTCCACGCGCCTCGGACGCTACATCGTGCAGGAGCTCTTCCGCTGGCACACGCGCTTCGGCGCGTGGGTGGGGACGCTGATGACCGTCGCGCTGCCGGTGTACTTCATCGCGTTCGCGCCTCCGGGAAGCTGGGTGAAGTTCTGGACGCTCTTCGGCGCGTCGAATCAGTTGCTCGCCGCGCTGACGCTGCTCGCGATCACGGTGTGGCTGCACCAGCGGCGGCAGCAGATCGCGTTCACGCTCGTGCCGATGTTCTTCGTGCTCGTGACGACGCTCTACGCGCTCGTGCGCCTCACGATCTCGAACTTCTCCGGCGCGACGCTCGATCCCGTGGCGATGGTGAACGGCATCACCTCGGCCTCGCTGATCGCGCTCGCGGTCTATCTCGTCGTGCGCGCGATCGCGCGCGTGCGCAGCGAGCGGATCGTCGTGCCCGAGGCGGCGTAGCTGTTGCACCGCTCGCCTGCATGTTGAAGGCGTTGAAGGCGAAGAAACGTCGCGCGAAACTGAAGAAGCTGGTGAAGGATCACGCGTCCGAGGTGCTGGTCGGCGCGGCGATCGGTCTGTTGACCGACATCCTCACCGACCTCGCGCACGAGAAGCTCAAGAAGCACGGACTGAAGCGGAAGTAGCGCGCGTCAGAATCGCAGTCCCACGGCGAAGGAGACCTCGCTGTCGCTTCCGTTCTCGAAGAGGCGCGAGTACTTCACCTGGCCGTACGGCTCGATCGATCCGGTTGCGAGGTTGATGCCGCCGATGAGGTTGCCGACGACGTTCGACTGGCTCGCGCCGTTCGCGTCGAGATAGGAGAGTCCGACGCCGGCGCCGAGGTACGGGCGGAGGGCGGAGACCTGGAGGACGTCGACGGTGACGTCGAGGTTGACCGAGCCCGCGGTGACGTCGTCCTCGAGCGAGTATTCGACGTTCGGATTTAGCGTGAGAGCGCCGAGGTCGTAGACGAGCTCGACGCCGACGAAGTTCTCGTGCGTCTCATTGCTGCGGCCGACGCGGACGCCGAAGTCGGCGGCCAGAAGAGCGGGCGCGGAAGCGAGAACGAGCGTGAGGAGCGCGAGCAGACGAAGCCGTTTCATGAGCAAAAGCGTACTGCATCTTGCATGCTGCGTTTGACGTGCATGCGCAAATCAGCACAGAATCCATGGCGTAACTTTAGAAACGCGAGAGGAATTTGACGATGGCGACGAAATCAGGATCCAAAGGCGGTGGCAAAGGCCTCTCCGCCGCGGTCACGCCGAGCTCCGAGCTGGCCGCGATCGTCGGGAATGAGCCGATCCCCCGCAGCGAAGTGACGAAGCGGGTGTGGGACTACATCAAGGCGAACGGTCTGCAGGACCAGACGAACAAGCGGATGATCAACGCCGACGACAAGCTGCGCACGATTTTCGGCGGCAAGGATCAGGTCTCGATGTTCGAGATGACCGCGCTGGTCAACAAGCACCTGAAGGCGTAACGCGCCCGGCGCGCGATGCAACGAAAAACGGGCGACCTCGGTCGCCCGTTTCCATTTGCTCGACCTCTATTTGCTCGACACGAGGAAGATGTTCCCCTCGGAGTCCTTGAACATCGCCGAGACGCCCCAGTGCTCCGTCTTCGGCTCCTGCGTGAACTCCACGCCCTTCGCCTTCAGCTCCTCGTACGTCTTCTGCACGTTGTCGCTCTGGAAGACCACGTTGGAGAAGCCGCCCGGCTCCTTGCCCGGCGTGTTGAAGAGGACGATGCGCGTCTCGGCGCCGCCGATCTTCAGCTCGAGCCAGCGCATGTTCTCGCCGAAGGGCTGGTCGGTGAGGACTTTGAATCCGAGCTTCTGCGTGTAGAAATCGAGGGCGCGGTTCTGGTCGGCGACGGAGATGCTGACGAATTTCACTTGCTTGATCATGGCGACAATGTAGGAACGTCGCGGCCGGATTTCAACGGTCGGTTTTAGCGCTATACTGATTTTCGCTATAGTGAAAATCGAGACAGTACGCATCGACCGGTACATCCTGGAGACGCTGCTCGCGGATCTCGTCGGCCACGACAAGTTCCCGACCGCGTTCGTCGTGTACGTGCATCTCTGGAATCGCACGTTCGGCGAGGACGCGAAGAGCGTGCGCACGAGCCACCAGCGGATCGCGGACGACACGGGCCTGTCGAAGAGCGGCGTGCAGGCGGCGCTGCGGCATCTGAACAAGCGCAAGCTCGTGCGCTCGGTGCGCGAGACGCAGACGGCAACGCCGGAGCATTTCGTCCTACGTCCGTGGCGACGCTAGGACGCGTTCCACGGCATCGATCGTCGCGTCGATCTCCACCACATTCTCCACGCGATAGTTCGCCTCGGGATCCTTGAGGATGTGTCCCGTGAGCACGCAGACGATGGTCTCGCCGTCGCGCATGACGCCCGCCGCGCGCAGCTTGCGCACGCCGGCGAGCGTCGCCGCGGACGCGGGCTCGCAGCCGATGCCCATGCCATCGATGGCGCGTTTCGCGTCGAGGATCTCTTCGTCGGTGACTTCTTCGACGACGCCGTTCGTGTCGCGAATCGCGGCGACGGCTTTGTCGTGGCTGACGGGATCGCCGATGCGAATGGCGCTGGCGATGGTCTCGGCGGCGATCTTGTGGCGCGT
>DATELS010000362.1:0-3347 GCA_035276365.1 Thermoanaerobaculia bacterium | reverse complement strand
TGCCGAGTTTCAGCACGCCGGTCGCGCCCATGATGACGGACGAGCTGGTGCCGCTGTTGAGCGTGATCTGGTTGCCGCCGTCGTCGAGGACGCCGTCGGTAATCGTGAGATCGCCGTCGACGGTGATCGGACCGTTGAGCGTCGCGGTGCTCGAGACTTTGTCGATCGTGAGATTTTGGAAGGTGTAGCTGTTGATCGTCTGCGAGCTCGCGCCGTTGAACTTGAACGTGGATGTCGTCGACTGCGTGATCGAGCCGCCGTTGCCGAGGTCGCCGCCGATGACGACCATGCCCGCGCTGCCGGCGTCGAACTTCAGTTGTGCGTTCGAGACGGTGCCGCTGAACGTGAGATCGCCCGCGATGTCGAGCGTTCCGCCGGTGGACGTGAAGTTGATGCGCGCGAGAGACAGCGCGGGCGCGTTGACGTTGACGTCGCCGTTCGAGGTGATGAGCGTGCCGCCATCGAACTCGACGAGGTTCGTGCCGTCGCTGGAGGCGTTGACTTGCAGTGCGGTGAGCGCGCTGTCGAGCGTCAGCGTGCCGCCGGTGACGAGGCGAAGAGTCCTGCTGCCGGAGCCGCCGGCGAGGGTGACGCTGAGCGCGGTTTGGGCGTCGCTGACGTCGACGATGTCGCTTCCGATGATGGTGACGTCATCGCCGGTCGTCGGGATACCGTTCGGACTCCATGTCGACGCGGTGCTCCAGTCGCCGCCGCCGGTGTTGTTGCTCGTGTACGACGTGGCATGCGCCGCGGACGCAACGAGCAGGAACGCCGCGGCAGTCGCGCCGCGAAGCCATTTCGCTTCGATCATGAAGGGTTCTCCTCGATTGTGGAAACAGGACCGGCGGGTATTGTAACTCAGAATAACTCGGTGAATGGGGGCAACCCGCAGGAGGCAATCTACGGGCGCGGCGCGTTTCGCGCGGTGAGGGGGATCACGAACGACGCCGAGAAGGGCAAGTGGATGGATTTCGTGTAGATTGCCGCAATGAAGGAAGCACCGCTGGCGATGGTCCTCGTGCCGGTGCTGTTCGTCCTCACCGCCGCGCTCGCGGCCGCGCTATCGCGCCGCATCGGGACGCTGATTCCGGTGGACGTCGACGCGACGGAGTCGATTGCGGAGGCGTTTCGCGCGTCGGCATTCTGGCGCGTGAGTCACGTGGCGCTGATCGCCGCCGCGATCTGGAACGCGGTGTTGTCGTTCGCATGCATCCATGAGTACGTCGGCGCGACGGCGGCGTGGTCTGCGCTGGCGATCGCGTTCGCATGCGGCATCGTTGCGGCCTACGTGAATCGCTTCTTCGCGGTGGGCAACCGCTCGGCGCTTTCTCAGCTCCAAACGCTCGGGATTCCAATCCGCCGCATCACGCAAGTGGCATTTGCGATCGTCGTGGCCGTGGTGGTGCTGCTCATCGGTGCGTCGCTGGCGCTGATGCATACGCGTTCCGTATGCATCCTTTCGCCGGAGGAGCTCCGCGGGCGAATGGAGTGGGGACGCATTGCGCTGGTGTCGACGAGCGTCTGGCTGATCATCGGCGTGGCCGAGATTTTCCTGCGCTATGACTGGCCGGCACACCTGCCGCTCGGCGACGCGAATCCTGCAGTCATTCACCATGTCGCGCTGACGATCGCGGTCGTCTTCGGAGGGCTGTTCTCGATCTTCCTGCTGGAGCTGTACGCGCCGATGATCCTCGTGCATCAGATGTGGATCGCTGACGCGGCGGACGCGCAGAGCTGCTTGCATCCCGACCTCTCGATTCCGAAATGGCTGGAGCAGGAGGCATTGAACCGCACGCTGTGGACGACGCTGATTCAGATCGCCGCGGTCGCCGGGCCGTCGCTCACCGCGTTCGGCTTGCCCGGAGTCTTGAAGCGCCGTTGATGTCGCGCGGCGTTCCTCTCCGCGCCTCGCGCGCTACACTACGTCCCGATGTCCGAGCCCGAATCGCCTCCCATGGGCCGCCTCGACGCGTTCGACGTCGGCGCGCGCAAGCTCACCGTGCAGACGGAGTTTTTCTCCCGCCCCGCCTGGCGCGTCGAGACTAAGATCTACCTCGGCGGTGAGTTGAAGAAGGTGTACACGCAGGACCTCGAGGCCTCGCAGGAGCCGGAGCTGCAGAAGCTCATCAACGAGTTCCATCAGGCGAAGCTCGACGAGATGATGGAGAAGCTGCGCGCGCGATGACCATTCGCGCGCGTGCGTTGCGCAAGTCCTTCCGCGCGCATGAGGTGCTGAAGGGCATCGATCTCGACGTCGCGCCGGGAGAAGTCGTCGGTCTGATCGGACCGAACGGCGCCGGCAAGACGACGCTCATGTCCTGCCTCCTCGGCTTTCTCCGTCCGACCGCGGGCTCGGTCTCGATCGATGATCGTCCGAACGACGATCTCGACGTGCGTCGCCGGACGGGCTTCGTGCCCGAGCGCATGAACTTCGATCGGCGCGCGACGGGCTGGGAGTTCCTCCGCTACATGGCGCGCCTCGCGGGAGTTCCGCGCGCCGACGTGCACGCGCGCATGAACGCGATGCTCGAACGACTCGGTATCGCCGACGCGAAGCATCGCCAGCTCGCGCAGTACTCGCGCGGGATGCTGCAGCGGATCGGCATGGCGCAGGCGCTCATTCATCGTCCGCAGTTTCTCTTTCTCGATGAGCCGACGTCGGGGCTCGATCCGAACGGCGTGCTGCTCGTGCGCGATCTGATTACCGAGGAGAAGGCGAGGGGAACGGCGGTGCTGCTCAACTCGCACCAGCTCGCGGAGGTGGAGAAGGTCTGTGATCGCGTGCTCTTTCTGCACGGCGGCGTGATCGCTCGCGCGGAGACGCTGCGTCACGTCGATCGCATCGTTGTTGCCATCACGATGCTCGCGGGCACGTTCGACGTCGCGGCGATCGAGCGCGTCGCGGGATCGAAGCCGGACGGCAACGTCGTACTGGCGACGGTCGAGACGGAGGCGCAGATCGCGGAGCTCGTGCGCGCGCTCGTCGCCACGGGCGCGGGCATCGTGGATGTGCGGAAGCACACCGCGGACCTCGAAGGCATTTTCCGAGGTGCGGCGTGAACGGGGTGGTGGTGAGCGAGACGGTGCGGAGGCACATCACGAACGCGGGCTATCTCTCCTACCTCGCGTTCCTCGCCATCGTCGCCCTCGGCGTGTCGCGCTTCAACCGGCCGGCCTCGATGTGGCCGTCGCTCGTGGCGGTGCTGGCGATCATCGCGGGCTCGGCGCCGATCGGTCCCGAGTTTTCCTCCGGCACGCTGCAGCTCATTCTCGTGAAGCCGGTGAAGCGCTGGGTGTATCTGCTCTCGCGCGTCGCGGGAGTCGTGCTGGCGGTGTCGAACGCGGCG
>DATELS010000361.1:0-2150 GCA_035276365.1 Thermoanaerobaculia bacterium | reverse complement strand
ACTCGTGCAGCGCTGTCTGGAAAAGGATCCGAACGATCGCCCGCGCGACGCCGGTGAGCTCGGCTTCGAGCTCCGCGCGCTCCTCGGCGGCGATCGCTTGTCGCGGCGCTTTCGCGCGACGGCGCGCAAAGAGAAGGCGTTCGTGCCGCGCGTCATCGCGATCGCGCTCTTTCTCGCGCTCATCGCGGCGACGCTCCTCTTCGTCGAGCGCACGCGCAATCGCCAGATCGATCACGGCTACGACCTGCGCGCGTCCGACGTCCGCGGCGACGGCGAGACGAAGCGATTGATCGAGCTCGCGCTGCGCGCGGACGCAGCGGGCAATCGCGCGAAGGCGATGGAGCTGCTCGAAGAGGCGCATCGGCGCAATGCAAAGACGGCGTTTCCCGCGGCCTTTCTGTCGAGCTTTCACGACGCGGCAGGCCAGTTCGATGTCGGCGCGAAGTGGGGCAAGGTCGCGCTGCAGCGGCTCGGCGGCGCGTCCACGTACGAGTCGCTGCTCGCGCGCTATCTGCTCGTACCGTCCGGCGACCGCGCGCACGAGCTCGCGCTCGCGAACTCCGCGCTCGAAGTGCGTCCCGACGCGTGGCGCTTGCGACTCGCGGCGGCGCACATCTATCTCGAACAACGCGACCGCGAGGCTGCGCGTCGCGAGTTGCAGCGCATCGACATCCGCAAGCCGGACGATCGCCGCCTGATGCTCGTGCTCGCGGATCGCGCGTCCCTCGGCGACATCGCTGGCGCGGAGCGCGATCTGCGCGCGAGCCGGCTCATGTCGCGCGCGCCGTTTCGTCACTACACCGAGGCGCGCATTGCGTGGAGTCGCGGGAACGCGAAACGCGCGAGCGAGTTGTTCGATCGCGCGGCCGATGACGCGGCGGCCGAAGACTTAGGTCCTCTGGAAACGGAGGCGCGTGCGCTCGCGGGCATCGCGCTCGTGCGGCAGCAGTCGTGGAACGAGGCGCAGCGGCGCTTCGCGCTCACCGCGAATCGCGCGCGTGAGCTCGGACTCATGCATCGCGTGTTCGAGTCGTCCGCGTTCGGCGCGTACTGCGCGTGGCGCGAAGGCGATGCGGTCGAGCGCGACCGCAAGCTCGGCGCGGCGATGGCCGTCAGTCCGCCGCCCGCGCCGCTCGCGTCGCTGCGACTGCTCGCGATTCGCATGGGCTCGCAAGTGTGGCGCACGTGGACGATGAAAGACATCGAGGCCGAGCCGCTGCTCGCCGCGAGCGTCGTGCTCACTCACGCGCGCGAGGCGTGGGCATCGGGCGACGCCGCAGGCGCGCAACGCGAGCTGCGCCGCGCGCGTGCGGAAGGCGTCGACGCGACCGGCGATCGCGAGGAAGCCGAGCTCCTCGCGTCCGAGCTCGGCCTTCCGTCGCAGAAACTGCCCGCCGATCCGCCGTATCCGAACAGCCTTCGCTACCTCGCGATCTTCGATCTCGACGCGCGCCGCTAAGGCTGGATCTGAATCGGGATCGGCGTCGTCAGAACCACGACCTTCGTCGAGCGGCTGCGGAAGATCCGTCGATACCACGGCTCGGGCATCGGCTTGCCGCCCTGCTCCATCACGAGTTGCGCGAGACGCGTGGCGTCGTCGACGTGCATGCGCAGACAGCCGTGCGACTCGGCGCGGCCGAGGGAGTCTTCGTCCGCGGTGCCGTGGATGTAGTAGTCGGGCTCCTTGAAGAAGATCTTCACGCGCTTCATCGGATTGTCGGGATGTCCGGCCGGCTTCGGATCCTTGCCGCGCGCCCACTTCGAGTCGGGCGGCGCCCACGCCGGATTCCAGATCACTTTGCGAATCATGAAGGCGCCGGTGGGCGTCGGGTACTTCTTCACGCCGACCGCGACCGGATAACGACCGGCGACCTGCCCGTCGACGACGGCGGTCAGCTCGCGCTCGGAGACATCGACCTGCAGCCGCAATTCCGCGGCGGCGCTGGTCGCCAGGAAAAGACACGTAAGTGCAACAAGGAGAATAGGTTTCACGCCATGGGCTAGTGCAATCGGGATTCCATTTACACGCGGCTCTTGACGGGCGGGAATGGCCGGTGCATGATTCGTGTACTGAGACTCAGTCTCAGGAAGCACGAAACGAAATCATGATCGTCTGCATCTGCCGCGGCGCCTCCGAACGAGAGATCGAA
>DATELS010000360.1:0-2467 GCA_035276365.1 Thermoanaerobaculia bacterium | reverse complement strand
ACCGACTGGCACCTCGTGCACCTCGGCAGCCGCGCGGTCGGCGGCGCGGGACTGGTCATGGTCGAGGCGAGCGGCGTGTCGCCCGAGGGACGGATCACGTTCTGGGATAGCGGGATCTGGTCGGAGGCGCACGCGGACGCGTTCCGTCGCATCGTCGACTTCATTCACGCGCAACAGTCCGTCGCGGGGATTCAGCTCGCGCACGCGGGACGCAAGGCATCGACCGATGCGCCGTGGCGCGGCGGCGCCGCGATTCATGACGGACCGTACGCTTGGACGCCGCTCGCGCCGAGCGCGATTCCGTTCCGCGACGGCGATCCGATTCCGCATGCGCTCACGCTCGCGGAGATCGACGAAATCGTCGAGCAGTTCGCGAACGCGACGCGACTCGCGTTGCGCGCGGGATTTCGCGTCGTCGAGATTCACGCGGCGCACGGCTATCTCCTGCACGAATTTCTCTCGCCACTCTGCAACACGCGCGACGACGAGTACGGCGGCTCGCTCGCGAATCGCATGCGGCTCACGTTGCGCGTGGCCGAGGCCGTGCGTGCGGCATGGCCGGAGGAGCTGCCGCTGTTCGTGCGCATCTCCGCAAGCGACTGGGCGGAGGGCGGATGGACGCTCGACGACTCGGTGGAACTCGCGAAAGAGCTGCGCACGCGCGGCGTCGATCTCATCGACTGCTCGAGCGGCGGCGCGGTGCCGCACGCGAAAATCGAGGTCGGCCCGGGCTATCAGGTGCCGTTCGCGCGCGCGATTCGCGAGCGCGCGCACATCGCGACGGGCGCGGTCGGACTGATCACGACCGCGCAACAGGCGGAGGAGATCATCAGCAGCGGAGCCGCGGACGCCGTGCTGCTCGCGCGGCAGTTCCTGCGCGATCCGTACTTTGCCGCGCACGCCGCGAAGGAGCTCGACGCGGACATCCGCTGGCCCGAGCAGTACGGCCGCGCGCGTTAGCCGCGTGTAGGGACGGCCGCCTCGGCCGTCCGCTGCCGCCGGCCGAGGCGGCCGGCGCTACACTCACAGCTTCAGCACGAGCTTCGTCATGTCGTGCTGGTTGCCGTCCGGATCCGTTCCGTAGGCCGGTTGCACGTACGACGTGAATCCCAGTCCTTCCAGCGTCTTCACCGCATCGGCCTCGAGGTCGGAGATGAGCATGCAGCTCACGTGGCGCATGCCGCGCTCCGCCGCGATGTGGATGAGCTGATTCACGAGGGCGGTGCCGAGGCCGTCGCCGCGGTAGGCGGGATCGAGCATCCACTTGATGCGGCCGACGAGGCGCAGCGGTCCGCCTTTGCGGAGATGCAGCGTCGCGTCCGCGACGACACGCGAGCCGTCGACGGCGAGCAGCGGGAACACCTTCGCGTAGTCGATGTTGCGGCCCCAGTCCTCGATCAACGCGCGATTGTCGAGGTTGTCCCATGCGAAGCGCCGGTACTCGATGGGCATGCGATGGAAAAAGTCGTAGAGCGCGTCGACGTCTTTTTCGGCGAAGGGACGCAACAGAACGCGCCGGCCGTCGCGGAGGACGGCTTCCTGCGGATAGCGGTGCGGCAAGAAAGACCTCTCCTTCGAATGAATGAGGACAGGCGGCGGCCGCCTGTCCCCGTCACGCAACAGGACTACTTCTTCGCGTTGAGAATGGCGTCCTTCGCGGCTTTGGCGATGCGGAACTTGAGGACCTTCTTCGCCGGAATCTTGATCGCCTCGCCGGTGGCCGGGTTGCGGCCGGTGCGGGCCTTCCGGTTCACGAGCACGAGTTTTCCGAGTCCCGGAATCGTGAAGCCCTTCTTGGCTTCGCGGTACGCGCACGTACCGAGCACTTCGATCACGCGCGCTGCGGTCTTCCGCGGAACTTCGGCTTCCTCGGAGATGTAGTTGATGAGCTGCGACTTCGTCATTGGGCCTGCTGCCATGTGTGAGTCCGTCTCCTTTTCGGCGATTTGTCCTTTCGGACGAGCCGACGCAATGTAGCGATGAACGGCGCGCGACGCAATGGAAATCTCGCGTTTTTCGGCCGAAAAACGGAGAATTCCGGCACATGCCGCAGATGATCGAGCGAATGGCCCGCCTCGGCTACACATGCATCGGCGTCGTCTACATGATCGTGGGCGGACTCACCGCGATGGCCGCGTTCGGCGAGCGCCGCTCCGCGGGCGACCGCCATCGCGCGATGAAGTTCATCCTCGACCTGCCGTTCGGCCGCATCGCGTTCATCGTCGTCATCGCCGGCCTCCTCGGCTACACGACCTGGCGCGTGCTCAGCGGCATCCGCGACACCGAACATCGCGGCGACGACGCGAAGGGACTCGCGTTGCGCGCGGGCAGCATCGGACGCGGCGCCGTGTACGCGTGGTTCGCGTACGAGGTGCTGCGCGTGCTCACGCATTCCGACAGCGGCGACGCGGGCGAGGCGAAGACGAAACACTGGACCGGGCGCCTGATGGACATGCCGTTCGGCCGC
>DATELS010000359.1:0-6311 GCA_035276365.1 Thermoanaerobaculia bacterium | reverse complement strand
GTGGGGCATCGATGCGCTGCTCGCGTTCGCGCCGCCGGAGATTCCGCGGCTCGACACGGTGTCGCTCGACGGCCGCGTGCTGCTCTTCACGACCACGCTATCGATCCTCACGGGCATCGCCTTCGGACTCGCGCCCGCGCTCTCCGCGTCGCGTCCGAATCTGACCGAGGCGTTGAAGGAAGGAACGCGCGGCTCGACGGAAGGAAAGCGCAATCGCCTCCGCAGCACGCTCGTCGTCGCCGCGGTGGCAATGTCGCTCATGCTCCTCGCCGGCGCGGGACTGTTGCTGCGCAGCTTCATCCACGTCACCGGGGTGGATCCCGGATACGACTATCGCAACGCGATCGCGATGGACATCTCCCCGCGCACGCTCGCGTATCCCGAGGATGCGCAGGCGACGGCGTTTCACGAGCGGCTGCGCGATGCCATTCGCGCGCTGCCCGGCGTGCAAAGCGTCGCCGCGGCGGACTTTCTCCCGCTCACCCGCGGCGAGCGCTTCTGGTCCTTCGAGATCCTCGGACGTCCTCCCGCGAAGCCGGGACAGCAGCCGAGCGCGAAGACCGTCACCGCGACGCCGGGCTTCTTCACCACGATGCACATTCCGTTGCTCAAAGGCCGCGACCTCTCCGATCGCGACACGCAGAAGACGCCGAAGGTGATCGTCGTCAACGAGGCGTTCGTACGCGAGTTCTTCCCGAATGAGAACCCGATCGGCAAGCAGGTGCAGTTCGACAACACGAGCCGCGACACGATCGCGGAGATCGTCGGAGTCGTCGGCGACGTGCGCTGGCGCAGCCTCACGTCCGATCCCATCTCGACGATGTTCATGCCCGCGGGACAGCAGCCCGCGCGCTTCATGAGCGTCGTCGTGCGCGGCCCGCAGGCGGAGACGCTCGGGCCGACGCTGCGCGCGATCGTGCGCCGTCTCGATCCGCAGCAGCCGATCGTCGGCATCAAGACACTCGCCGGCACGCGCACGGAGTCGCTCGCGACGCGGCGCTTCAATCTCATCCTGCTCGCGGCGCTCGCGGTGATCGCGCTCATCCTCGCTGCGGTCGGCATCTTCAGCGTGATGAATTACGCGGTCACGCAGCGCACGACGGAGATCGGCATCCGCATGGCCCTCGGCGCGGAGGCGCGCGACGTGTTTCGGCTCATCGTCGGACACGCATCGCGGCTCGTCTTGATCGGCACCGCGATCGGCGTCGGCGGCGCGCTCGTCGCGTCGCGCGGCTTGCAGACGCTGCTCTACGGCGTGAAACCGACCGACCCGTGGACGCTCGCCGCGATCGTGGTCGTGATCGGCGGCACCGCGCTCATCGCGAGTTATCTCCCCGCGCGACGCGCGGCGCGAGTTGATCCGCTGGTGGCAATCAGGTACGACTAGCGCGCTCGTGAGAATCCTCATCGCCGACGATCAGCCCGACGTCATCGAAGCCCTCCGACTTTTGTTGAAGCCGGAGGGCTTCGAGATCGAGACGGCGTCGTCGCCCGGCGCCGTGATCCGCGCGGTCGGCGCGCGCCAGTTCGACCTCGTGCTGATCGATCTGAATTACACGCGCGACACGACCTCGGGGACCGAGGGACTGGAGTTGCTGGAGCATCTGCACGGCTTCGATCGCACGCTGCCGATCGTGGTCATGACCGCGTGGGCGTCGATCGAGCTCGTCGTCGAGGCGATGCAGAAAGGCGCGCGCGACTTCATCCAGAAGCCGTGGGACAACGCGCGCGTCCTCTCCATCGTCCGCAATCAAATCGACCTCGGACGCGCACTCCGAAAAAGCGAACGTCTCGAGAGCGCGATGACGCCGTCCGCCGCGGGCATCGACTTCATCGCGTCGTCGCCGGCGATGCGTCCGGTGCTCGAGATCATCGAGCGCGTCGGACCGTCGGATGCGAACGTGCTCATTCGCGGCGAGAACGGGACCGGCAAAGGTGTGGTCGCGCGCGCGTTGCATGCGGCGTCGAAGCGCGCGGCGAAGCCGCTCGTGACGGTGAACGCGGGCGGGCTCTCCGAGGCGTTGTTCGAGAGTGAGCTGTTCGGACACGTGAAGGGCGCGTTCACGGACGCGCGCGCGGATCGCACCGGCCGCTTCGAGCTCGCGGACGGCGGCACGTTGTTCCTCGACGAGATCGCGAACGTGCCACCCGCGCAGCAGGCGAAGCTTCTGCGCGTCGTCGAGACGGGAGAGCTGGAGCGCGTGGGGTCGTCACAGACGCGTCGCGTCGATGTGCGCCTCCTCTCCGCGACGAACGCCGCGCTCGAAGAGGAAGTGTCCGCGGGACGCTTTCGCCAGGACTTGCTCTTCCGATTGAACACGGTCGAGATCCGACTCCCGCCACTGCGCGATCGCCGCGAGGACATCCCGCCGCTCGCCGCGCACTTCCTCACGCATCACGCGCGCCGCTATCGCAAGAACGCGGCGTCGTTCGACACGGCCTCGATCAAGGCACTGCTCGACCACGCATGGCCCGGCAACGTGCGCGAGCTCGATCACGTGGTCGAACGCGCCGTGCTCATGTCCACCGGCACCACCATCGCCCGCGCCGACCTCGGCCTCCAACCCCCAACCGAACAACGCATCGACGACATGAGCATCGAGGACGTGGAAGCACTGCTCATCCGCAAAGCGCTGGTGCGCTTCGACGGAAACGTCAGCCGCGCCGCGGAGGCGCTCGGGTTGTCGCGTGGGGCGCTTTATCGGAGGATGCAGAGGTACGGGCTCTGAGTCGCAAAGTCTCAAAGTCTCAAAGAGGCCGTTTGCATCTTCTTTGAGA
The DNA here is from genome assembly GCA_035276365.1 of Thermoanaerobaculia bacterium. Lineage (GTDB taxonomy): Bacteria > Acidobacteriota > Thermoanaerobaculia > Gp7-AA8 > Gp7-AA8 > QHVT01. The sequence goes on along the minus strand of DATELS010000359.1, from coordinate 3,533 downwards.
CTTTGAGACTTTGCGACTTTGAGACTCTCGTTCTCCCGCCGCCTCCTCCTCACCTCCCTCGCCGCGCTGCTGCCGGTGGTGGCGATCGTGCTCATCCTCGCGTTTCGCGCGGATTTGTCGCACAAGGCCTGGTGGACGATCGCGTTCTTCCTCGGCGTCTCGTTGTTCATCGCGACGTATGTGCTGCACGAGCAGCTCGTGTATCCGCTGCGCACGCTGTCAAATCTCATCACCGCGTTGCGCGAGGAGGACTACTCGCTCCGCGCGCGCGCTCCGCGTCGCGACGACGTCCTCGGCGACGTGTTCGCGGAGGTGAATGCGCTCGCGGAGTTGATGGAGTCGCGCAAGCTCGAGGCGGTCGAGGCGTCGGCGCTGTTGCGCGCGGTGCTGGAGCAAATCGACGCCGCGATCTTCGCCTTCGATGCGGACGATCGGCTGCGCCTCGTCAATCGCGCAGGTGAGCGACTTCTCGCGACTCCCTCCGAGCGTCTCCTCGGCCTCACCGCCGACCGCCTCGGCATCGCCGATCTGCTGCAGGACGAAACGACGCACACGATCGAACGCAAATTCGCGGGCGCGGCGGGACGATGGGACGTGCGCCGCTCGACGTTTCGCGAGCAGGGCTTGCCGCATCGCCTGCTCTTCCTCGCCGACATCACGCGCGCGCTGCGCGAAGAGGAGGCCGAGGCGTGGCGGCGCATCGTGCGCGTCCTCGGGCATGAGCTCAACAACTCGCTCGCGCCGATCAAGTCGATCGCGACGAGCCTCGAACAACTGGTCACGCGCAACGAGCTCCCGCCCGACTGGCGCGACGATCTCGCGCGCGGCATGCGCGTCATCGGCAGCAGGACCGAGGCGCTGACGCGATTCACGGGCGCATACGCGCAGCTCGCGCGCCTGCCCGAGCCGCGCAAGCGCGACGTGCGCGTCGATCAACTCGCGCAGCGCGTGGCCGCACTCGAAACGCGCGCGACGATCGTGCTGGACGGCGACGCCGTCACCGTCTCCGCGGACGAAGACCAGCTCGAACAGGTGCTCATCAATCTCGTGAAAAACGCGGCGGATGCAGGCGGTCCCGTCGCCATCCGCTGGCGCGCGAACGCGAGCTCGGTCGCGATCGCCGTCGAAGATCACGGCCCCGGCGTCAGCGGCACCGCGAACCTGTTCGTCCCCTTCTTCACGACGAAACCGCACGGCACCGGCGTCGGCTTGTACCTCAGCCGCCAGATCGCGGAGGCGCACGGCGGCACGCTCACACTCGCGAATCGCACAGACGCGCGGGGCGCGGTCGCGCGGCTCGCGTTGCCGCGCGCGTCAGAAGACTAGCGGCACGAGCCGCCACGTCTCGCGCACGTACTCGTCCCAGCGCGCGCCGAATGCGCCTCGCAGCGCGTTCTCTTCGACGCGGATGCGATACGCGAGCACGGTGACGGTGATCAGCGCGACTGCCGCGAGCGCGATCCAGTCTTCGAGCGCGAGTCCGAGCGCGGTCATGATCAACAACAAGCCGGTGTACGACGGATGGCGCACGACTCGATACGGTCCGCGTCGCACGAGCTCGTGGTCCGCGGCGATCTGCACGTCGAATGTGAACTGCCGGCCGAGGACGAGAATCGCCCACCAGCGCAGCGCCAATCCCGCGACGAACATCAGCACGGCGATCGCCCGCGTCGCGCGCGCGGCCACCGGCATCGGCGCGAGGTGCATCGCGGCAAGCACGAATCCGCCCATGCAGGCGGCCGTGAAACCGACGAAGAGCACGAGCATCGAGCCGCGATCGTGCGACGCGCCCACCCGTCTCTTCACCACACCCATCACCGCCTCGGACACTCCCCAGAGGAGCATCGCGAACCGGACCGCTTGCACCCAATGCATCGCTACCGCACCGTCCGCAGCACGTTGAACTTCATCAGCTCCTGGAACGTAATCGTCGAGTCGAGGTCTTCGCGCGAGAGGCGCAGCGCCTGGTGCAAACCTTCGAGCACCATCTCCATCCAGAACGCGAGCTCGACGTCGCGGGACGGCTTCGCGTATTTGCGCGCGACGTCGGCGAGGTGCGGGACGCGCTTCAGCTCCGCGTAGTACTCGTCGAACGGCTGCTCGTCCGAGAGCGTGATCTTGTTGCCGCCGGCGAACCAGCCGAGGATCGAGTCGTACGCGGGCTCGGCGGGAGCGGGAGGTTTCGGCTCCTCGCGCTGCGCCTCCTTCTTCGTCTTCGCGCGGCGTCCGGCGAAGGCGTCATCGAGCTCGTCGTGATCGATGTCGCCGTAGCCGCGGCGCTCCGCGCGTTGCGCGACGCCCGCGCGCTCGACCGGCGGGAACACGCTCTCGAATACCTTCCCCACCGCGACGCCGATCAGCTTCCGCGCGACCACCTCCGCGCCCTGCTGCTCGCCCTCGTACACCATCTCCACCTTGCCGGTGATCGCCGGCAGCACCATCGCCAGATCGGAGAGTCGCGGGAAGACCACGCGATCGCCGGTCAGCGCCGCGCGTCGCTCGAGATTCGACTGCAACAGCTCGATCGCCGCGATCGTCAGTCGCGCGGAGACGCCCGACGTCTGATCGACGAGCTCCGACTCGCGCGCGACGAATGCCACCGATTCCACGAGATCGCGCACGAAGGTCGGGATCTCGATCTGCGCGCCGCCCTCGCGGTCGAGCCACGCCTCCTGCTCCGTGATGCGTCGCGCGGTGTCGACCTGCTGCGGGTAATGCGTGAGGATCTGCGAGTCGATGCGGTCCTTCAGCGGTGTGATGATGTTCCCGCGGCTCGTGTAGTCCTCCGGATTCGCGCTGAAGACGAGCACGACGTCCATCGGGATGCGCACCGGAAAGCCGCGAATCTGCAGGTCGCGTTCTTCGAGGATGTTCAGCAGCGCGACCTGAATGCGCGGCGCGAGATCGGGCAGCTCGTTGATCGCGAAGATGCCGCGGTTCGTGCGCGGGATGATGCCGTAGTGGATGACTTCCTCGTCCGCGTACGTGAGGCGCTGATTCGCGGCCTTGATCGGATCGATGTCGCCGACGAGGTCCGCGACCGTGACGTCCGGCGTCGCGAGCTTCTCGCGATAGCGCTCATCGCGCGTCAGCCACGCGATCGGCAGCTCGTCGCCCTTCTCGACCGCGAGACGGCGACAGCGCTTGCAGTGCGGCTCGAACGGCGAGTCGTTGATCTCGCAGCCGTCGACGACGGGCACGCGCTCGTCGAGCAGCGACGTCAGCGAGCGGAGGATGCGCGTCTTCGCCTGACCGCGCAGGCCGAGGAGGATGATGTCGTGACGCGAGAGCACGGCGTTGTGGATCGCGGGGATGACGGTGCGCTCGTAGCCGTGGATGCCGGGAAACGTCTTCTCGCCGCGCGCGATCTTCTGGAGAAGATTCGCGCGCATCTCATCTTTCACGGGACGGAGGCGGTAACCGGAGGCGCGAAGCTCGCCGAGGGTGTGGATCGAGGTCATGGACGGAGCGTAACGCAATCCGCCGCAAACCGTTTACGCCTCGGGCGGCGGCTCGTCGCGATTGAACTGATT
>DATELS010000358.1:0-2205 GCA_035276365.1 Thermoanaerobaculia bacterium | reverse complement strand
CCTTACATACGGATCGGGCGGTGCGGACGTTACGCGGGGCTGCGGGGAAGGAGGCGGCGCCTGCGCCGGATGCTCCGCCGACATCGCGGCCTGGCGGCGGCGAAAGTCGAGCGGGCCTTCCTCGCGCTCGCGCATCTTGCGGCCCCACATCTCGCGGTACTGGTTGTAGCGTGAGAGGAGTGTGCTGAAGCGGAAGCGGCGCCCGTTGTCGCGAATCTTCTGCTTGCTGAGCTCGTGGATGTAGGACTCGAGCTGGTGGCGCTCGAACGACGGCACCACCTTGTTGATCCCGGCGAAGAACTGGTCGTAACGGTTCTTCAGCCGCCGGATGTCTTCCTCGAGCTTGTCGAGCTCGTCGTCCTGCTTGATCACGCTATCCTTAGACTAATGCAACGTCATGGCTAAAGCGCCCGCCGCTCCCGCAGATTCCGCCATTCTGCGCGCGATTCCGTCCATGGATCGCATCCTTTCGACTCCCGCGTTCGAGCGGCTGTCCAACGAGTTCGGTCGCGAGCACGTGAAAGCGGCGATTGCCGAGCATCTCGCGACACTCCGCGCGACGCGCGCGCCGTTCGATGAAGACGACGCGCGCGCGATGGTGCGCGAGATTCTGACGAACGCGACGCGCTCGACGCTCCGCCGCACCATCAACGCTACCGGCATCCTGATCCACACCAACCTCGGCCGCTCCCCGATCGACGCGACCATCTGGTCCGAGGCGATGGAGATCGTCGCGGGATACTCGAATCTCGAGTTCGATTTGGACAGCGGAGAGCGCGGCGCGCGCGATGAACATCTCACGAGCCTCTGCCGCACGCTCTTCGGGTGCGAGGCGGCGATTCTGACGAACAACAACGCCGCGGGGACGATGCTCGTGCTGGCATCGGTGGCGGCGGGGAAGGAAGTCGTCGTCTCGCGGGGAGAGCTCGTCGAGATCGGCGGCTCGTTTCGCGTGCCCGATGTCATTCAGCAGGGCGGCGCGAAACTGCGCGAAGTCGGGACAACGAATCGCACACGCGCGCGCGACTACGCGGACGCGATCACGCGGCGTACCGCCGCCATCCTGCGCGTGCATCGCTCGAACTTCGACATCGTCGGCTTCACTGAGACGCCGGAGATCGGCGAGTTGGTCGACGTCGCGCGAACGAAGAAAGTGCCGCTGTTGTACGACGAGGGGAGCGGCTGCATCGTCGACCTGCATCGCTACGGATTCGCGCCGAAGACGCGCATCGCGGAGCTGATCGCGCAAGGTGTCGACGTCGTCACCTGCTCGACCGACAAGCTGATGGGCGCGACGCAGGGCGGACTCATTCTCGGCTGCGAGAAGGAAGTGGAGAAGTGCCGCCGCCACCCGCTCATGCGCGCGCTGCGGGTGGGGAAGGAGACGTACGCCGTCGTCGCGGCGACGCTGCGCGCGTTCGCGGCGGCGAAGCACGAGGAGCGTGTGCCGATCTATCGCATGCTGGCGACGCCGATCGAGGTCTTGCGCCGTCGCGGCGAGATGTTGATCGCGGGTACGCGGTGCACGCTCGTCGATAGCGACTGCGCGCTGGGCGGCGGTACCACGCCGACGGAGACGATTCCGTCGATCGCGATCGAGGAGCCGGGAAACGCGGAGTCGCTGCACGCGCGATTTCTGGCGAACGATCCGCCGATCGTCGGCAGGATCCGCAATGACCGCTTCATGCTGGATCTTCGGACGCTGCTGGAGACGGATCTGTCGAATGTGAAGGCGGCGCTGGCGTAGCGTCGCCGAAGAGCATCATCTGAATCTGCGCGCGCGACTGCTCCGCGAGCTTTTCCTTCTCGCGCACCGACACGCCCTCCGTCTCGATCGGCGTCCCCACCTTCAACGTCACCACGCCGCCCTTCACGCGCCAGCTCGTGGCCGGCCAGATGTCGTACGTGTTGATCGACATCGGCACGATCGTCTGTCCCGACTTGATCGCGAGCAGAAACGCGCCGCGCTGGAACGGGCGCATCTCGCGATGGCGCGAGCGTCCCTCTTCCGGAAAGATCACGATCGTGTTGCCTTTGCGGATGCGCTCCGCGGCGAGGTCGAACGACTTCACCGCCGTGCGCCGGTTCTTGCGATCGATGGGGATGAACCCGGCGCGATTGATCGCCCAGCCGAAGATCGGGATCTTGAACAGGCTGATCTTGGCCATGAAGCGGATCGGCTGCGGCACCGCGCTGAGGATGCAC
>DATELS010000357.1:0-2103 GCA_035276365.1 Thermoanaerobaculia bacterium | reverse complement strand
CGGTGCAATCGGCGCCGCCGCTGGCGGGGCAACCGTCGCGACCGTCCTCGCCGTCGCCGCGACCCGCGTCCGGCAGCTCCTCGTCCGGCTGCGCAGCATCGACGGCGAAATTGGAGCGGTCGAGTCGCGGCTCCGCGCGCTTGTGACAACGGAGGCCGCCGAACGGTCCGCTGAGCTCGAGCGGACTCTCGCGCGTGCGCGTGCAGATTCGGCCTCACTCCTGAATGAACAGGAGCGGCGCATCGCCGAAGAGCGCAGAACGGCCGCGGCGGAACGCGAACGCCAGGCCGGCGCCTCACTGAGTGCGGGGATCGCGGCCGCGCAGCAGCAGGTGGAGGCACGGCTTCGCGCGTGGACGGAAGATCTCGATCGTGCTCGCCGCGTCGTCGACGACCAGCTCGCACAGCTGGCGCAACGCCAGCGCCAGTTGATCTCGGACGCCGAGGCGCGCATCGCTTCGGATGCGGAGCGCCTCGAAGCGGAAAGCGAACAACAACGTGTTGGTTTGATGAAGCTTCGCGACGACCTCGCACGTGCAATCGAGCAGACAGTGTCCACCGGGAACGCCGAGCTCGAGACGTACGCCGCCGAACGGCGGCGCGCGTTGCACGACATCAACGAACGAATCCGGCGGAGGGAGCGCGCACTCGCGGAACAGATTTCGCGCGAGGAGACCGAGGTGACGCGGCGCCTGACTGAAGCATTCGCGGATGCGGAACGCCGGCAAGTCGAGAAATTGCAGCGCGTGCTCGACCGCGCGACCTCTGGGTACGCCGACCTCGCGGCGCAGCAGTTCTCAGACGCGATTCGGTCGGCGCGGGAGGACGCCGCAACGCGTCTGTCGCGCGAGCTCGACCGCGCCGTCCAGTCCTTCGCGCGCGAGGCGGAGCGAATTCTCGGCGAACAGCTGTCTCACGTCGGCGATGCGGGAGCCCAGCGACTCGAAAAGCGTCTGAACCAGGCCGCAGCGGGTCTCGAGCGCCAGCGGGCGGAGGCGATGGGCGGATTCGAGGAGCGCTTGCTGCTCGCGGAACAGGAGCTGCGACGCCGTCTGGATGGGATCGCGGCGGATGCGGACGCCGAGCGCGCGGTGATCGAGGCGCGTCTCCAGGACCTCGCGCGCAGGCTCGACGAGGCGATCGCCAGGGCCTGATCTCCAACATTCTCGTGGAGGGTTCGTCTATGGAATGGCGAACGGGGCGGTCCATGAGCGAGACGACGGAGACGATCCAGCCGGTCGAAGATGAGCGCTCCAAGGTGGAGGGTTGGAGACTCCACGTGCTCATGGAAGCGGGCTATCCGTTGCCCCTCGCAGAGAAGATCGCGGCCAGCGAGGCCGATCTGCACCGCGCCGTGGAGCTGATCGGCTCCGGGTGCACGGCCGAAACGGCCGCTGAGATTCTGCTCTAGCTCGCACTACGATTGCCTCGGTGAAAGTCGAGGCGATCCAGTACGGCGACAAGAAGGTCTACAGCGTCGGCTCGTTCAACCGCGGCGTTGCGGATTGGCTGACGCGGCTGCCGACCGTCTGGGTCGAAGGCGAGGTCACGGAGCTGCGCCGGCACGCGCGTTGGCAGAGCGTGTTCTTCACGTTGAAGGATCCAAATGACGGTGCGTGTCTCGGCGTCACGATCCAGCGGTCGCGGTTCGATGCGCTGCGGCTCGATCTGACTGACGGAGAACGCGTGCACGTCCTCGGGCGTCCGTCGCTGTTCGAAGCGCGCGGCGATTTCCGGTTGCGCGCGCTGTCGATCGAGCGGTTCGGTCTCGGCGACCACCTCGCCGCGCTCGAGCGGCTGAAGCGCAAGCTGGCGGGTGAAGGCTTGTTCGCTGCTGAGCGCAAGCGCGCGCTACCGGTGCTGCCACGCCGCATCGGTTTGCTGACGGGCAACGACGCTGCAGCGAAGCGCGACGTCCTCACGACGATTGCGACACGTTTTCCCGCCGCACGCGTCCTCGTCGCGGAGACGTACGTACAGGGACCGCTTGCCGCGACTGCGATGGTGGACGCGCTGCGTGAGCTGTGTTCAGCGCCGGAGATCGACGTGGTCGTGCTCGCGCGCGGCGGAGGAAGCTTCGAAGATCTCCTCCCGTTCAGCGACG
>DATELS010000356.1:0-5987 GCA_035276365.1 Thermoanaerobaculia bacterium | reverse complement strand
GTGCGAGACGACGAGCACGCGCTCGCCCGGATGTCGCGTGACGATCTCGCGCACTGCGGGCAACGCGCGCGCGAGCACGGCGACGCCGGACTCGCCTCCCTCCGGCGCGAACGTGAACGGATCTTCCTCCCACGACGCGTACTCGTCCGCGAATCGCGTTTCGACTTCGCGTCGCGTCAGTCCTTCCCATCGACCGTGACTGATCTCGCGCAGTCCGTCGACGTGAATCGGCGCGCAGCCGCAACGTCCGCCGACGATGTGTGCCGTCTCGACCGTGCGTGACAGCGGGCTGCAATAGATCGCGGTGATGTTCTCGTCATGCAGACGTTCGCCGAGGAGCTCCGCTTGTTTGCGGCCTTCATCGGAGAGGTCGACGCCCGTCGCGCCGGAGAAGCGATCTTCCGCAGTCAACTGCGTTGCGCCGTGGCGGACGAGGTAGAGACGCGTCGTCGACATCAGTAGGCGAGACGAATGTACGCCTGTGGACCGCGAATCGTCATGTCGAGTGAGCCGTGGAGTCCCGCGACCTGCGCGACGTCGACGTCCATCCGGAAGTAGTCGTACGCCGCGCCGATGCCGAGCCAGCGCCACGGACGCAGCTCGACGCGCGCCTGTCCGATGAGCGCGGTGCCGGTGTAGTCGGAGATTTTCACGCGCGGCAGCGTGGCGATGTTCGCCTCGCCGTGAATGCGCGGCGTGAACGCGACGCGTCCCTGCACGCCGATCAGCGCGACGGGCACGTCGGTGTTCGCCTGCTGCGTGACGGTGACGCTGTCGCCGGGACGATCGGCGGTGACGCTCGCGTCGAGCGCGATGCGGGCGGCGCCGAGGGAGAGGCCGAAGCCGTCGCGCTCGGAGCGGCGCAGCCAGTAGGTGTACGTCGCGCTCGCATAGTCGAGATCGAACGCGGTCGTGACGAGCGCCTGCACGGGATACACCTCGTCGCGAAACGTGATGTCGCGATCGATGTTCTCGAGCCCGTCGCGCGACGCCTTGAACCATGTCGCCGCGAGCTCATGACGCGCGAACGGCCGCCACTGCACACCGAGCCGCGGCAACGTCTGCGCATCCTCGAGCCCGAGGTCGCGCTCGAAACTGACGAGCGTGCCCTGACCGCCGCCCGTGTCCGGATCGATGCGCGCGTTGGTGGAGAACGAGCCGGAGGACGTCCCCGCGGTCACGCTGAAGCGCGGAAAGAGCGGGGAGTCCTGCGCGCTCGCCGCGAGCGCGAGAAAGAGCGAGAGAAGGAGTGCGGATCGGGTCATGATTCACTAACGATGCCGCGCGCGTGTTCTGGAGTAGCATGAAGGACATGCCCGACCTTCGGTCGATCATTCACATGGATCCCGAGATTCATAGCGGCGATCCGGTTTTCATCGGCACGCGCGTTCCCGTCCGCACGCTTCTCGACTACATCGAAGGCGGCGACAGTCTCGATGTGTTCCTCGACAACTTCCCGAGCGTGACGCGCGAACAGGCGATTGCGTTTTTGGAAGAAGCCGCGCGTACGGCGCTGGCGCAAATCGCGTGAGGCGGGTGCTTTTCGACGAGGACGTGCCGCGGCAGTTGCGGCGCGATCTGCCCGAGTTCACGATTCGCACGGTTCAGGAAGAAGGCTGGTCGTCAGTCAAGAACGGCGAGTTGTTGCGTCGTTGCGCGTCGACGTTCGACGTCTTCCTGACTGCCGACAAACGCCTTCGTCATCAACAGAACCTCGCGCGGCACAATCTCGGCGTCGTGGTCATCGCAACGCGAGACACGCGGCTGCCGCGTCTTCAACAGATACTCGATCAACTGCGCGCTGCCATCCGCGACGTTCAGCCGGGCACTCACATCGTCGTCACCGGTGGTGAATGATGCGCGCGGCTGTGCTCCGCCTTCTGCGGTAGCATTCCCCCGACCCCGTGAGCGATCGCACCATTCCCAAACCGGAGCCCGGTGGTTTGGATGCCGGCGCCATCATCGATGCGTTTGCGCATCGGATGATGTACTCCGTCGCGCGCGATGAGTTCAACGCCACCGACGAGAACGCGTATCAGGCGCTCGCGTACGCCGTCCGCGATCGCCTCATGGATCGGTGGTTCGCGACGCAGGATCGCTATTACCGCGAGGACGTGAAGCGCGTTTACTACCTCTCCCTCGAGTTCCTTCTCGGCCGTCTCCTCACCAACAACATCCTCAACCTCGGCGCGGAGCCCGCGTACATCGACGCGGTCAAGCGCATCGGCTTCGATCTCGACGATCTCGTCCAACGCGAGAGCGACGCCGGCCTCGGCAACGGCGGCTTGGGCAGACTGGCGGCGTGCTTCCTCGACTCCGCGTCGACGCTCGGCCTCCCGTTCTACGGCTACGGCATCCGCTACGAGTACGGCATCTTCCGCCAGCGCATCCGCGACGGAAACCAATTCGAGTCGCCGGACAACTGGCTGCGCTACGGCTGCCCGTGGGAAGTCGCGCGACCGGACGTCCTGCTGCCGATCCGCTTCTACGGACGCGTCGAGCATTACACCGACGACGTCGGTCGCGGACGCATGCGTTGGGTCGACACTTCCGATCTCTACGCGATGGCGTACGACATCGCCATCCCCGGCTATCGCAACGACGTCGTGAACTCGCTGCGCTTGTGGGCGGCGAAGTCGAGCCGCGAGTTCGATCTCGAGAAATTCAACGCCGGCGCGTACGTGGAGTCGGTGGAAGACAAAACGAGCACCGAGAACATCTCCAAAGTTCTCTATCCATCGGACGAGCGTTACTCCGGTCGCGAGCTGCGTTTGAAGCAGCAGTACTTCTTCACCTCCGCGACGATTCAGGACGTCATCCGCCGCTTCAAGAAGCAGCACGCGGATCGTTGGGACGAGCTGCCGCAGAAAGTCGCGATCCAGCTCAACGACACGCATCCGTCGATCTCGATCCCGGAGATGATGCGCGTGCTCGTCGATCAGGAGGCGCTGGAGTGGGACGCGGCGTGGTTCCTGTGCGAGCGCGTGTTCGGCTACACGAATCACACCGTGCTGCCCGAGGCGCTGGAGACGTGGTCGAAGGAACTGATGGGGAAGCTGCTGCCGCGGCATCTGCAGATCATCGAAGAGATCGACCGCCGCTTCCGCGGCACGCTCGCGCAGATCTACTCCGGCGACGACGAGCATCAGCGGCGCCTTGCGATCATCGACGATCAGGCGCAGTCGGTGCGCATGGCGCATCTCGCGATCGTCGGCTCGCATTCGGTGAACGGCGTCGCGCGGCTGCACACCGACATCCTGAAGACGCGCCTCTTCCCCGAGTTTCACCGCCTCTTCCCGAAGAAGTTCAACAACAAGACGAACGGCATCACACCGCGGCGCTGGCTGCTCGAGTCGAATCCGGAGCTGTCGGATCTCATCACCGAGTCGATCGGCGATGGATGGGTGCGCGATCTCGATCAGTTGCGCGGACTCGAGCGCTTCGCGGACGACGCGGCGTTCCGCGAGAAGTGGCGCAAGGTGAAGCGCGCGCGCAAAGGCATGTTCGAGAAGTGGCTGCAGCGCTGCCAGCTCGACGCCGATCCGGACTCGCTCTTCGACGTGCAGATCAAGCGCATTCACGAGTACAAGCGCCAGCTTCTCAACGTGCTGCACGTGATCGCGCTGTATCACCGGCTGCTCGCGGGACAGGATGCGGTGCCGCGCACGGTCGTCTTCGGCGGCAAAGCGGCGCCGAGCTACTTCATCGCGAAGCTGATCATCAAGCTCATTCACGACGTGCGCGCGCTCGTGCGCTCGAACCCGTTCGTCGCGCAGCGGCTGAACGTGGTGTTTGTGCCGAACTACGACGTGTCCGCGGCGGAGGTGCTGTTCCCGGCGACGGAGCTGTCGGAGCAGATCTCGACCGCGGGGACCGAGGCGTCGGGGACGGGGTGCATGAAGGCGGTGCTGAACGGCGGGATCATCATCGGCACGCTCGACGGCGCGAACATCGAGATTCGCGAGCACGTCGGCGAGGAGAATCTCTTCGTCTTCGGACTGACGACGGAGGAGATCGAGGCGCAACGCGCGCGCGGCTACGACTCCGGCGCGATCGTGCGCGCGAACGCGGAGCTGAAGGCGGTCGTCGACCGCATCGCGTCGATGAGCGGCGGGATCTTCAAGCCGCTGGTCGACATCCTCCTGAGCAACGATCGCTACTTCCTCTGCGCCGACTTTGCGTCATATGTGGCCGCGCAGCAAACGGCCGCGGAGACGTGGACGCGCACCGACGAGTGGACGCGCAAGTCGATCCTGAACACGGCGCGGAGCGGATATTTTTCCGCGGATCGCACGATCGCGGAGTACGCGCGCGAGATTTGGGAAACGCCGTTGTGATCTGGGCGTTCCTCGCGATCGCCGCGGTCTTCGTCGCCGAGGTCGTGTTGTCGATGACGTGGAACCGCTGGTACTTCACGTTCGGCGTTCCGATCTTCATCCGCCGCATCGACCGGCCGCGCGGTCTCGCCGATGTGTCGCTCGAAGAGTTGGAGAAGAGCAGCGCCACCGCGGCCGGTGCGCCGCTCGTGTTCCGGCGTCTCGATGAGCGCGCGATCGCATTTCGCGAGAAGCCGTTCGGCGGGTTGCTGCACTACGCGCCGCTGATGCGCGGCGTGATGCGCGCGCCGGAGGCCGAGGCGGCGATCGTCGTGATGGGGTTGATGAACTGGACGTTCATCGCTCTCCTCACCGCGTTCGCCATCCTCCTCGGCCGCGGCTTCAAAGACGTGGCGATTTACTTCGCGATCTCGTTCGGAGTGCTCTATCTCATCCAGGGCGTGCGCTTCGCGCGCGTCGCGAAGAAGCTGCGCTCCGCTACTCCGGTTTCGCCTTCAGCGATGCGATGAGCGTGTCCAGGCGCGCGCGGCCGTCGGTCTGTTCCTGCACCGTGCCGGCGAGGAGGCGCGCGATCTCCGCCATCTCCGCGATCACGTCCGGTGTCGCGTCGCCGACGTGAATCGATCCCGTCATCGTGCCGGCTTCCGCCATCATCTTCCGCACGCGTGCGGCCTCTGCTTGATCCGCGACGCGCTTTTCCAACTCGCCGGGGAGCGCGAGCAGCGCCTCGTCGGTCGCATTCTTGAGCTGGCCGCGATTGATGTCCTTCGCCGCGATGATCTCGCGGATCGCGAGCAGTCGCTTCACGGCGGGGAAGTACGGGCTGTTCGGATCGTCGGTGAGCTTCGCCTGCACGAGCGACACTTCCGCGACCGCCTGCTTGCTCCCGCTCTCGACGCCCAGCTCCACCGTCGCCTTCACCGACTTGCCGATGAGCGGCAGCGGTCCGCCTTCCGAGTCGCCGGGGTTCACCCAGTTGTTGACGACGACGTCGTGCGTCGACACCTTGCCGTCGAAGTCCGTGATCTCCGCGTGCACCGTGCCGACCCACACGCGGTTGTTCGCGCTGAACGTGCCACGCTTCTTCGGCACGTACACCTCGACGCGATATCCGTTCGCGCCGCTGACCGTCACGCGACGCAGCTCCTTCTCCGTGTACACCTGCTCGATCGTCTTCTCGTCCTTGACGCGGCCGCCTTCCTCGCGCTGCAGCGACGCCCATTGATACGTGCCGTCGTCGCGCGGTCCGCGCAGGTCTTTGATGTCGCTGTCGACGATGGCGAGCAGCACCTGGCGTTCGCGATCGACGTTTTCGGCGACGGACGCGACGCGGCCGATCGCGTGCAGATCGCGCGCGAGCATGTCCGTGTGCGCGTCGCGCGGCAGCGTCGATTCCTGCGCCATTGCGGAGAGGCCGAGGAGGAGGAACGCGGCGGCGAAGACGAAGTTTTTCATAGCGGGCGAATCTTATCTCTTGCACCTCACGCGGCGTGAGGTTCTACGCTTGCGTTCGTGATGAAGACGCACTGGAAAATCGGCGATCTGGCGAAGCGGACCGGTGTATCGATCCGGACGCTGCACCACTACGACGAGATCGGGCTGCTCTCCCCGTCGCACCGGACCGAGTCGGGACACCGGTTGTACGGGCGG
>DATELS010000355.1:0-3209 GCA_035276365.1 Thermoanaerobaculia bacterium | reverse complement strand
GGCGTCTTGCAGATGTCCGGCGCCGCGTATCGCATCGAGCCGAATCCGGAGTTCAACACGCGCATCAGCTTCCGCGCGCATCCGCGCGACACGGACCTGCCGCGCATCTTCATCGCCGACCGCCGCTTCGGCGCGTTCCTTTTGCAAGGAAGCGCATTCAGCATCTCCGTGCCGCGCCGTCCGCCGCAGCCGTACGAAGACCGCACCGTGAATCTGCGCGTGAACGGCGACGAACTGCAGACCGCGGGCGACACGAATCCGGTTGGCCCGCGCGGCGACGTGCTTCTGACCGGACCCGACGCGCGCGGCAACGTGCGCAGCGAGCCGTACTTCCGCTTCTCGATCGAAGGCGGCAAGCATCTCTACCTCGAGAATCAACTGCGCGCGTCGCTGCGCATCCGCCGCGGCGATCAGGAGCTGTCCGTGCCGTCGCATCGCCGCGTGCAGGTCTTCGGCGGCGATCGCGTGCATCTCCCCGCGCAGACCGCGGTCGATCCGGCGTTCTCGATTTTCGAGACCGATCCGCCGCCGCTCGTCGGACCGGCGTGGGTGATGGGGCGGTGGGAAGTGACGTGGGACCCGAACAGTCCATTGCCATGGACTCCGTACCTCGCCACTGCCCTCGACCGCGAATGGGAACGCCTCGGACCCCCCGCCGCCCGCACGCGCTATCAAATGCTGACGCTCGACTCCACGCTGCAGCGCAGCGCGCAGGAGACGGTGGCCGTCGTCGGACACGAGCTGCACGCGCGCAAGCTGAAGCGCGCCGCGCGCGACGTCTCGGGCAAGCATCCGCCGCGCGTCGCGCTCTCGATTCTGTCGATGCCCGACGGCGCGGTGATCGCGATGGCCGGCTGGCCGCGCACCGCGCCCGGCACGATCGGACGCGCGTGCACGTCGTCCGACTCGTGGTGTCCGCCGACATCGTGGATCGATCGCATGGCGCCGTCGTTCGTGCGCTCGCGCTACGGCGGCGATCGCAACTTCGACCGCATCGAGATGGGCTCGAGCACGAAGCCGCTGCTCGCGGCGGTCGCGCTGGCGATCGATCCGCGACTCGAAAATCTGCGCGTGACCGGACCGGCGGAGATCGAGACGGAGCTCTTCGGCATCCCGATCAAGGGCACGGGTTGGGAGACGCACACCTCGCCGCGCTGGACGGACTTCGCGTCGTATCTCGCGCAGTCCGACAACCGCTATCAAACCCGCCTCGGCTTCCTCGCGCTGGCGCAACGCGACGCGAACGGACAGATCGCGAGCGAGCCGCGGCCGTCGCCGTCCGTGCGCGAGTCGTTCGACGGCGCGAGCGAGTGGAAGCGCTATCCGCGCTTCCCCGCGGCGATGGAGTTCTCGTCGCAGAAGCCGGACACGATGACGCGCATCGACGACGCGCCATTCGCGCAGCGCATCCGCACGATGCTCGGCGCGGGTGTGCGCCAGGGCGATCTGCGCATCGCGCACGATTCGTTCTGGACGCTCAACGGCGCCGACGACCTCGCGCCGCCGCCGCTCCCCGCGCCGCTGAAGCCAAACGAGAAGCCGGCCGCGGCGCCGATCTCGCGCGCCTTCGAAGTGATCGCGCCGGAGTCCGCGAACCTCGGCTTCGACTACGTGACCACCCCGCGCCAATACGTCAGCCTCCTCCTCGGCGGCAACGAGAATCGCTGGGCGAACGTGGAGTTCGCGGGCGCGTTCGGCACGGCGGTCACCGGCCATCCCGTCGTCCCGCACATCCTGCAGGGCGCGGCCAAGCCCGCAACGAATCGCGAGCACTTCCCGCAGATCGCCGCGAAGCTGCGCCCGGGACTCGAAGGCGTGGTGAATCGCGGCACCGCCGCATTCGCGCGCGCGCAACTGACGAGCATTCCCGGCGTGAAGGTCTACGCGAAGACGGGCACGCTCGGCACGTCGCAGGACGGCACGACGACTTCGCGCCTCGTGATCGCGCTCATCAAGTGGCGCGACGAAACGAACGGCGTCGTCGACAAAGGCCTCGTGCTCTCGCTCGTCGCCGAGCGCGCGCAGATGGGCGACGCCACGCGCTGGCTCGCGCAGTACATCAGCGACAACCAGGCGCAGCTCGCGAGGTACGTGCAGTGAACGCGCAGCGCGGCCGCTCGTGCGCCGAAGTGTTTCTCATCCTGATCGTCTTCTCAGCGTTCCTGTTCGGCATCTGGCTCCTGCTGCATCCCGGAAAAAAAGAGGCCGCAACACCGGCGAAGAAAGTGGCGCGCTACCGCTCGATGACGACGCCCGATGGCGTGATCCCGCTGAAGGCGCTCATCGCCGCCGAAGACGGCGCGCGCGTCTACTCCGACGCACGCGAGGACGCCAAGACCGCGCGCATGCTGGACATGTTCTCGATGTGGTTTCCGTACGAGCGCCGCGGCGCGTTCCTGCGCGTCGGCGCGAGCGCGCTCAGCGACAAGACGATCGGCTGGGTGAAGGCCAGCGACGTCGTGATGTGGACGACGAAGGAAGGCATCGCTCCGAATTACGCAAACAAATCACGGCGCGCATTCGAC
Source organism: Thermoanaerobaculia bacterium (assembly GCA_035276365.1). Classification (GTDB taxonomy): domain Bacteria; phylum Acidobacteriota; class Thermoanaerobaculia; order Gp7-AA8; family Gp7-AA8; genus QHVT01. The sequence goes on along the minus strand of DATELS010000355.1, from coordinate 684 downwards.
CTCTGGAAGGACCTTTCGAATGCCGGAAATTACGGCCACGCCGATTATCGTGAGAACGAGGACTTCGACATCGAGCCGTATCCCGTCCTGGCGAGCGCGAACGGGCATTACAACGTGGCCGTGCTCTATCAGAACGAAGAGGCGACGAAGGTGGCCGTCGACACGGCGTGGACGGCGAATCTCGAAGTGCCGGCAGAGGCGCGCTTCTATTACCTGACGACGCGCCCGGAGCTGAAGGAGGATCTCGAGCAGCTCACGACGTCGATCCTCGAGCTCAACAGCGGCACGAGCGCGGAGCATCCGATCCTGCAACTGTTGAAGAAGCATGTCGACGTCGCGGTCGCGCGCGACATCACCACGGATTCGGATGACATCGGCGTGCTCCGCAAGATCCTGCGCGAGCTGCGCGGACCGCAGTCGCTGGCGACGATGCAGCCCGCCGAGATCCGCCGCGACGCCGCCAACATGCAAAAGCGCCTCGGCGACCTCAAACGCTTCTACGAGGAGCGCGACCACTGGAACGAACAAGGATTCGGATGGCTGCCCAGCGAGCTCTGGCCCTCGAACTGAGCAGCGTCTACCGCGTCGACGGCGTGTCGCTGCGCTACCGCCCGCGCCGCGGCGGCACCGAGACCGCGGCGCTGCGCGAGGTCACGCTCGACGTGCACGGCGGCGATCTCCTCG
>DATELS010000354.1:0-10117 GCA_035276365.1 Thermoanaerobaculia bacterium | reverse complement strand
GTCGGTGCGCTCGCCGCGCACGATCGCGATGAGCTTCATGACATGCGGCGGATTGAAGAAGGGCATGCCGATGAAGCGCTCGCGGCGCTCGACGTTGGACGCGAGTTTCGTAATCGAAATCGACGATGTGTTGGAGGCGAGGATGGTGTCGACGCCGCAATAGAGATCGACCTGCGCGAAGAGATCGGTCTTGAGCTCGTAGCTTTCGGGCACGGCTTCGAGAATGAGATCCGCACCGCTGACCGCGGGCTCGAGCTCGGGCACGATCTGCAGTCGCGCGCTCGCGGCGTCGGCGTCGCCCTGCGCGAGCTTCCCCTTCTCGACGCCCTTGCGCAGGATGGAGTCGATGCCCGCCTTGGCCGCGTCGAGCGCGCCCGCGTCGGCGTCGAAGAGAACGGTGTCGTACCCCGCGACGGCGGCGAGATAGGCGATGCCGCGCCCCATGGTGCCGGTGCCGAGGATGGTGATCTGGCGGATCATGGGGAGGGATGGTATCGCGGTATTCTGGCCTCGTGTCGAGCTTCCTCCGCGGCGTCGCGGCGTTCCTCGCGGTCTTCACGATGGCGGGCGCGATCCTGTCGGCGCGCGGAGGAATGAATCCGAATCTGTGGTGGCTGGACGTGCGCGCCGTTCCCGAAGGTGCGCGGGGTTGGATCTTCGCGCTGATCGCGATCGCATTCTTAATGGTCGCTGTAGGTCGCCGCCGCGTCGCTTTGCCGGCGTTGTGGCTGGCCGCGGTCGCGGCGTTGGTCAATGCGACGGTGTTCTACAAGCTCGTCGCGACCGGCGCGATTACATCGCACGCGCCGGTGCCAATGTCGCTCCTGATGGGCATCACGCTGATTGCGATCGCGGTCGCACCGATGAGTGTCGCGAACGCGAGACTGATGCTTCTCGGATTCGTCACGTCGCTCGTCGCGTTTCCGCTGTTGCAGGTCGTGCTCTTCGGCTCGACGGATTACCGGCGTCCCGCGGATGTGATCGTGGTCTTCGGCGCACGCGCATACGCGGATGGCTCCGCATCGAGCGCGCTCTCGGACCGCGTCCGCACGGCATGTGAGCTCTATCGCGCCGGTCTGGCGCCGACGCTGTTGTTCTCCGGCGGCCCGGGCGACGGCGCTATCGACGAGCCCCATGCCATGACCCGCCTCGCCCAATCCCTCGGCGTTCCCGCGTCGGCGATCCTGCTCGATCCGCATGGCGTCAATACCGATGCGACGGTGCAGAACACGATGCATCTCCTTCACAACCGGCCCGCACACATCCTCGCGGTCAGCCACTTCTATCACCTGCCCCGCATCAAGCTCGCGTACCAGCGCGCGGGCGTGGACGTGTACACGGTGCCGAGCCGCACGACGAAGCCGTCGCAGTTGGCGTACAACGTACCGCGCGAATGCGTGGCGTTCTGGGCGTATTACCTGCGGGCATTTTGAAGGTCATTTCTTCGCCGGCCGACACGTCACGCGCTCCGCGACCGCATGAGACTTGCCGAAATGAATCATCACGATCTCGTTGATCGTTCGGGAACGCGGGAGCTCTTTGCGCATCGTGCCGCAGCCTTGTGCATCAAGGACACGCGCATAGGCGTCGATCAAGAAGGATGGACCCGTCGCGAACAAGCCGGAACCGCTCATGAGAAGCGCAGTCAGTTCGGGCTCGCGGTTCAGAGCCACGTGCGCAGACCATAGCTCGCCGATCGCTTCTGTTGCATTACGCGGCGGCGCTGAAAAATGAAGAAACTCGCGACGATCCGTGTACTGCGCGAGTACCGGATGATTCGCTTCCCATACATTGAGACCGCAATTGAATACGTCCTCGAGGCGATATGCGAGCACACCGGTGAAGCGCAACTGCCAGGAACTGTGTTGCCCGTCGCCGTGATCCGCTTCGAGACGGATCGCGAGACGGTCGGCCGACCATTGCGCGGAAACCACACGCATTCGCCCGTTGTCTTCGAATTCACCTGTGCGCGTGATCGAGAGGAGCTGATCGAGGGTATCGTTAAGTTGCATGGATCACCGCGGCGGATGATATTGGACGTTGAATCCGACGCGCGCGCAGCGGCGTAGGGATGGGCATGACACGCGTCCGTCCCGCGTGCGGCGTCCTCTTCACGCTGCTGCTCTTCGTCGCATGCGACGCGCCGGTCGTGAGAACACCGGACCGAATCGCACGTGGTCGCTATCTCGTCGAAGGCGTCGCGCACTGCTTCCAGTGCCACGGCGAGATCGATCCCGCGACGGGCCAGCCGCGCGCGGGAACGAAGGGTGCGGGGACGGACGCGTTTCCCGATGATGCCTTCAAGTGGCTGGCCGTGCCGAACATCACGCCCGATCGTGAGACGGGCGCCGGCACATGGACCGATGCGCAGCTCGCGGACGCGATCCGCAACGGCATCGGACACGATGGCCGCAAGCTGATCGCGCTGATGCCGTATCCGGCATTCCGTTCGTTCTCGGACGAGGACCTCGCGTCCGTGATCGCGTATCTCCGCACGATTCCGCCGATTCGACGCAAACATCCGAAGACAGTGATCCCGCGCGAGTTCGCGAATCTGCAACTCGATCTGCCCGTGGTCCGCACTGTTCCTTCGCCACACTTCAAAACGCGCGAAGAGCGCGGCGCCTGGCTCGCCACAATCGCCGACTGCGAAGGCTGTCACACGCCGACGAACGAGCGCTTCGAGCCGCTCTCCGGAATGCAAGTCGCCGGCGGCCAGCTCTTTCATGGCCCGTACGGCGAGGTGACGACACCGAACCTCACCCGCGACGCAAGCGGCATCCCGTATTACGACAAGGCGGTCTTCATCAAAACGATCCGCACCGGCCGCGTGAACGGCGTCCGCGAGCTCAATCCCGTCATGCCGTGGAGCTACCTGCGCAACCTCACCGACGATGACCTCGACGCGCTCTTCGCGTGGCTACAGAGCCGTCCCGCGGTACGGCATTACGCGAGCCGGCATGAAGCGATTGCATATTGCAGGATTTGTAAGACACGGCATGGGGGTGGGGCGCTCAATTGAGCGCGCCTGTCACCGTTGGCAGCAACGGAATTCCGCTTATTGCCGCCGAAGGTCAACGAACGTCAGACGAACGACGGTGCTTGCGAGGTAACGTGGTCAGTAGTTGCAGGACCGTCCCGTCGGCAAATTTGATACTGCGCAGCTCCGCCGAAGGAGTCGCCACCGCGATATTTTTGTAAAGCTTCATGTCTTCTTCGATGAACTGGTTCGCGTCTTTTGACCACTCGCCGACTTGTTGCTCATCGGGACTCAAGACCTCTTCGTAACTGCATGGAAAAGTACCGACGATTTCGCCGCCGACGTCAAATGTCACAATGAAATGAATCTCCGCGATATCCCTTGTCGATGTATTGCGCATGACGACTGTGATACCTGACTTGCGGCTGAAGCCCCAATCGTCGGATGAAGAGGAGCCTTTAATCGACTCGAACTTCACCGCGCGGCTCATCTGTTGCGAAATCGGACGATTCAGATCGTCCAGCTTGCGCTTCGTTGCCTGTTGCATCGCCTCCTGAAGCTGGCGAAGATTCGCGAATTCGGTCACCTGCCAATGATCGCCGAGGTCGCGGAGCTTAAAGTCAACTACGAATGTTTGATCGACATCAGCATCGTAAATCTCGAGCCCGGCCAGCGCGATCTTCCCCTGCTTTTTGATGTACGCGATCTTTCCGTAGCCCGACTCGTCCTTCGAACTGCGCTTCCAATACAGCTTCGCCACGTCAGCAGGATTCCCGTCTTGTGCCTTTGTCGCGTCGAAGTCTCCGGTCTCGACCGCGCGTTCGAGCGCCTCTTGAGCGCTCTTGACGAGTTGGGGACGCATCATCATGAACATTCCGACGGCCAGGCCACCGAACGGGTTTTTGTTCGCCTCCGCGGTTGCAGACGCCAGCATGTCGTCGACAAATCTGCCGACGAGCTTTTCGGAATCCACGTAGCGCTGGAACTTCGCCAAGTCGTGATCCTTCATCGCAGCCGCCGCTTCGCGCAGCGCATAGCGCGGTGAACGCGTCCAAACAACATACGCCGCGGCAGCGGTGATCAGAACCAGTGCGATGACGACTAGCGCTAGTCTCTTCCCCATGCGCAGACCCTCGTTAGAGGATACACGACCGTAAAAACACGGTCCGCCTCTTCGAGTGGCGTCATAATCCTCCCATGCTGAAAGAATTCAAGGAATTCGCCCTGAAGGGAAACGTGCTCGATCTCGCCATCGGCGTGGTCATTGGGGCGGCGTTTGGGAAGATCGTCGACTCCTTTGTCGCCGACATCCTCATGCCGCCGCTTGCGGTCGTCACGGGTGGGCGGGATTTCTCTGACCTCTTCGTCACCCTGCGCGGCGGGCATTACGCCACGCTCGCGCAGGCGAAGGCGGCGGGGGCGATCACGCTCAACTACGGACTCTTTCTCAACGCCGTCGTCGACTTCCTCATCATCGCCTTCGCCATCTTCCTCGTCGTCAAGCGCATCAACGCCTGGGACAGGAAGCCGGCGGAAGTCGAGACGCCGTCGTTGCGCGATTGTCCGGAGTGTTTGTCCGCGATTCCCATCGCGGCCAGGCGGTGCCGCTTCTGCAGCGCTACTTCTTCGGCTTCGCCGACTTGATCGCCTGCAGGTTGTCCGTGCAGCCCGCCCACTCCGCGAGCTGCGCGGCCGTCGCGCCGCCGGCCGTTTTGCCGTCCGTCTTCGCGCCCGCGCGCAGGAGCGCGCGAATCGTCGGCGTCGACGCGCATTTGTCCGCGAGACGCATCAGCGCCGTCGTGTTGACCTCATCCGTCGCGTTCACGTCCGCGTGCTCGCCGATGAGATACAGCACCGCCGCGTCCTGACCGAACATCGCCGCGTTCACGATCGCCGGCGTACCGCGATCCTTCGTGTCCACCGAGTAGCCCGCCTCGACGAAGAGCTTCAGCGCCTCGAGATCGCCCGTGCCCGCGGTCATCACCACAAAGTCCGCGCTCGGCGACGGAAAGCCGCGCGCGCGCAGCTTGCGGATCGCCTCGCGCTGCGCGTCGTTCTTCGCCTGACGCACCTCGCCCGAGGGAACATCCGGGTTGCCGCCGAGGTCCCAGAGCTCGCTGAGGATCTTCCAGTGGCCGGACTCGCGGACCATCTCGATGCGGCCCACCGCCTCGTTCTCCTCCACCTTCGCCAGCACGATCAGCGTCGCATCGTCGCCGTCGATGATCTCTTTGTGCACGCGGAGATCCTGTTTCGGCGACAACACATCCAGCGCCGCCAGCGCGTCCTCGTCGTCCTTGTCCGCGAGCGACTCGATTTTCGCCTTCGCCAGAAACGTCTTCGCCTGCGCGAGATCGCCCTTCGCGATCGCGTCCTCGTACTGCGAATAGAGATTGAAGAGAGGGGCGTCCCCCGCGAATGCGGAGAGTGTGAAGGCGGCCGCGAGGACGAGGCGGATCACACCGACTTCATCGCCAGCGACAGGATCTCGCGGTGCGTGAAGTAGTTCACCGCGGGATCGTCGAGGTGGAACGTGTACGTGAAGCGCTCGTCGTTATCGGCGATGAACGTGAAGCGGAAGTAGCGCGCCTCCGTCCCCTCGCCGAACTCCTTGAGGCTCGCCGGATCGCCCGTCTCCTCCTCCACCTTCAGCACGCGATAGAGCTTGTGCGCGCTGATCGGCAGATCGTCCGGCGGATAGTGGATGAACTGGATCGCGTAGATCGTCTTCGGATCGATCTCGCGCTGCGGATACTCCGCCATCCCCTCGCCCGCCACGCCCGTGAACCACGTCTCGTCTTCCTTGAACAGCACGAGATTCGCGGAGCTCTCGGTCATCGGCAGCGCGCCGCGATCGAGGTGGATGTGCTGCTCGGGATCGTTCGAGTCGCGCAGTTGCGTGAGCAGGTCGATGAGGTACTGGATGCCCTCGCGCGTTCCGGTGAGCGCGACCTCATCGTCCTCGTCCGAGATCCAGAGATCGAGCCACGCCTCTTTCGGCAGGCGCGCGCGGCTCTCGAGCGTCTCGCGCGTCACCGGGGCGAAGCCGAGGCGTTTGGAGGCGGCGAGGAGGAACTCGTTGCAGTGCGGATCCTCCATCAGATTCTGGCGCGCGTACTCGATCGACGCCTCGTAGGCGCGTTTCCTTCCGAAGTCGTGGCTGAGATCGAAGGGACCGATGATCTGATCGAGGATTTGCGCGTGACGCTCGGCAGGTTTCGACATGGGCAACGAGCCTTAAACCGCTGGAAATCTAACATATTTCAGGCGCCGGACGGGGTCCCGAGGACGGCGATCCTGCTAGACTTTCTTCATCCTATGAACCCCACACGGACCACGGCACGCTACGGCGTGGAGATCTGCGACCATTGCATGAACTGCAAATGGCGCTCGGACGCCTTCTTCTGTCAGTTCGACCCGAAGACGCTCGAGATCTTCGACTCCCTCACGTACACCAACGTCTATCCCGCGGGCACGCTGCTGTACGCCGAAGGCGAGACGCCGCGCGGACTGTTCATCCTCTGCGCCGGCTCGGTGAAGCTGACCATCTCCTCGGGCGCGGGCAAGACGCTCATCACCCGCGTCATCGAGCCCGGCGACGCCCTCGGCCTCGCCAGCGTCATGTCGGGCAACAAGTACAAGACGTCCGCGGAGACGACCGCGCACTCGCAGCTCAAGTTCATCCGCCGCGAAGACTTTCTCCGCTTCGCCGAAGAACATCGCGCCGTGTCGTTCAACATCGCGCGGCAGCTCATCGAAGAGTGCGAGTCCGACGCCGATCAGATCCGCAACCTCGGACTCGCCAACAGTGCCGCGGAGCGACTCGCGCAACTGCTGCTCGCGTGGTGCGAAGACACGGGACGCCCGTCCGCGAGCGGATTGCGCATCAGCGTGCCGATGACGCACGAGGAGATCTCGCAGATGATCGGCACCTCGCGCGAGACGGTGACGCGGCTCCTCAAGAGCTTCCGCGACAAGAAGCTGATCACCGTGCGGCGGTCGTCGATGACGATCCACAACAAGGCCAGTCTCGAGGAGATGCTCCTCGGCTCGTGACGCGTTGACGCGCGTCCGGTGACGTTCGTCACAATCAGCGCGCGCGGCTCAACCATTCGCATCGTCCATCCGTCCTGTCCGCAAATCCCTCCTGAGCCGATCTTGGGGCCAACTCAGGAGGGACACCATGAACACCAGGAACCAAACCACCAGCAACCGCGGCACCCAGTCGACTCACAACTTCACATTCAACCTGTTCGTCGCGATCGTCGCGACGCTGACTCTCACGGCGAACGTCTTCGCGGGCGATCTCGAGCGGCACAATCCCTACACCGTCCTCGGACACCAACTGCGCTCGCAGTTGACGGTCGAGGCGCTCAAGGAGCAGGCGATGTCGTCGCAGAACGACGCGCGCGTGTCGATGCCGCCGACGCTCTTCCAGGAGATCGTGCCGTGCCGTCTCGTCAGCACGTTCAAGGAAGACAAGTACGCGACGCCGTGGGGACCGGACGCGTACCTCAAGAACGAGACGCGCGCGTACGCGTCGACGGGCGTGCTCGTGTACGGCGACTTCGTGAACCCGTGCTCCGAGCAGATTCCGACGGATGCGATCGCGCTGTCGCTGCGCCTCTCGTCACACAATGCCGAAGACAACGGCACGCTGTGGCTGTCGCCCGCGGAATCCGCGGCGGCGAAGATGCCGGCGCTCCCGTTCCACGCTGCGGTCGCGGCGATGGACGAGGCGGACGTGCTGCTGAAGGACGGACACTTTGCGATCACGTCGGATGCGCCGACGCAGCTCACGATCGACGTCATCGGCTACTTCATCGTCGATCCGAACGGGTACGGCCCGGCCGGCGAGCGCGGGGAGAAGGGCGAGCGCGGATTCCAGGGCGAGCGCGGTGAGCAGGGTCTGCAGGGCGAGCGCGGTCAGCAGGGCGAACGCGGACTTCAGGGCGAGCGCGGTCTGCAAGGCGAGCGTGGCGAACAGGGTCTGCAAGGCGCGAAGGGCGACAAGGGCGAGCGCGGCGAGCAGGGTCTGCAGGGCTCGAAGGGTGACAAGGGCGACCGTGGCGAGCAGGGTCTCCAGGGCGCGAAGGGCGACAAGGGCGACCGTGGCGAGCAGGGCGCGCGTGGCGAGACCGGCGCGCAGGGTCCGCGTGGTGAGCAGGGTGCGCGTGGCGAAATGGGACCGCAGGGTCCGATGGGTCCGCAGGGTCCGAAAGGCGACAAGGGCGATCAGGGTCCGGCGGGCGGCGGCATCACGATGGTCACCGGCAACCGCACCTTCCCGCCTCCGGGAGAGATCACGATCTACGACTCGTCGATCACTCCGAGCAGCGCGATCATCCTCGTCTATGCCGAAGTCTCGAACGGCAACGCCCTCGGCGTCGCCTCGCAGCGGACCGGCTCGTTCGTTGCCACCGGCAGCCCGAACAAGCCGTTCAAGTACATCATCCTCAACGTGAAGTGACCTGGGCGCGAGGGAGAGAGAATGCGGGAGCGCCCTCAGGGCGCTCCCGCTTTTTTGTCCATACGCTCGATGTCGGCGAGGAAGCTCACGAGATCATCCGCGTGCTCCTCTTCGACCGCGAGGATCTGCTCGAGCATGCGGCGCGTCGTGATGTCGTCGTCGCCGATGTAGCGGATCATCTCCGTGTACGAGTCGATGGCCACGCGCTCCGCGATCAGGTCTTCCTTGATCATGTCGAGCAGCGTCTGCCCTTCGGTGTACTCGGAGTGCGAGCGCGAGAGCAATCCATCCGGACTGAAATTCGGCGAGCCGCCGAGCTGCACGATGCGTCCCGCGATCTGATCGGCGTGGCCCTGCTCCTCGTTCGCGTGCTGCAGAAACTCCTGCGCGATCGGCTCGGCATGAATGCCCTGGGCCATGAAGTAGTGGCGCTTGTAGCGGAGGACGCAGACGATCTCCGTCGCTAGCGCCTCGTTCAGCAGTTTCAGGATGGTTTCGCGGTCGCCGCGATATCCACCCGTCACGGCCCCTTCTTCGATGTGCTGCCGCGCGCGACGGCGCAGCTCCTGGACATCGGTCAAGAACGGCTTGTCTGTCATGTACGTCTCCTCCTCAATCCGCGCCGAAACGCGTGCGGCTCGCATCATAGCGACGACCGCGCCAATGCAACTGCCGGCGCACGCCGGTGATCCATGCGGACCGGAGAAAGATGACGTCCCAGAGCAACACCATCGGCACGTGTCCGAAGAGGGCGTTATCGATGCGGTAGCCGAGAAAGGCGAAGAGCAGAACGCGCGACAGCGTGAGGGCGACGACGGCCGCGATCGCGCGCAGGTTGCCGAAAAGCGCGAAGACGTACGGAAGGACATGGAGAACGATGGAGAGGATGACGATGAGCACCGTGGCGATGTAGCTGCGGCCGAAGACGGTGAACGTGTTCTTCGTGAATCCCTCGATCGTCTCGCGCAGGCCGTGGTACATGCGCACGGAGACGAAGTCGTCGGCGAGCACCATTTCCGTGCGCCGGCCGCTGCGCCGCACGAGACGCGCGAGCGCGACGTCGTCGACGACCGCGGCCTGCAGCGCCTCGTGTCCGCCCGCCGCGTCATAGTCGTCGCGCCAGACGAGGTTACCCGGACCTCCGCCCGCCGCGAGCAGCGGCGAACGCACGCGATTCGCGAGCCAGAGCGGCATCGCGCAGAAGACCATCATCGCCAGGTTGGGCATGGCGATGTGCTCCCAGAAACCTTCCATCTCGATGCGCGGCAGGAGCGAGATCATCGCGACGCCGGATTGCTGGATGCGCGCAACCGCGGCCGCGATCGCGCCCGGCTCGTAGTGAATGTCCGCGTCGAGAAAGAGCAGCAACTCACCGCGCGCGTGCTGCGACGCCTGATGCAACGCCCACGGCTTTCCCAGCCAGCCGGGCGGCGGCTCCTCACCGGTGATGACGCGCAGTCGCGGATCGTCGATCGCCTCGAGAATCGCGCCGGTCGCGTCGGTGGAGCGATCGTTGACGACGATGATCTCGAAGTTGGGATAGGTCTGCGCGAGCAGCGCGCGCACCGTGCGCTCGATGCGGCGCTCCTCGTCTCTCGCGGGAACGAGCGCCGAAACCCGGATTGAGGATTGAGGATTGAGGATTGAGGATCGGAGACGTGGCGCGA
>DATELS010000353.1:0-2772 GCA_035276365.1 Thermoanaerobaculia bacterium | reverse complement strand
TGCGGACCTCGCGGTCGGAGCCGAGGGGGAAGAAGGTTTTCTGTTCGAGGGCGCGGAGAAGCATGGCCTGCTCGTCGAGGCCGAGCTCGCCGATCTCGTCGAGGAACAACACGCCGCCGTGCGCGGCGCGCAGCAGACCGGGACGATCGCGCATCGCGCCCGTGAACGAGCCCTTCACGTGTCCGAAGAGCGTCGACATCGCGCCTTCGCCGCGGGATCTGCGCGACGTGCATGCCGGTCGTGATGTGCACGAGGTACTCCTCGCGCTCGGTGTCGAACGGAGAGTCGCGCGCGAACGCGTACAGCGCGCCGTAGACTTCCTCGAAGTCCCACGGGTCGCCGATCTCCAGGTCGTGAACGTTCACGACGGTCTCGAAATCAACAACTTAACGCGATGGCATCGCGCTCGCGATATACGCACCCATCATGAGCAACTACGAAATCCTGAAAACCGACGAGGGAGTTCCCATCAAAGCCTGGACGCGCGGCGTGCCCGTCGAGGACTCGGCGAAGCAGCAGCTCCTCAACGTCGCCAAACTGCCGTTCATCTACAAATGGATCGCGGCGATGCCGGACGTGCACTGGGGCATGGGCGCGACGGTCGGCAGCGTGATTCCGACGAAGAAAGCGATCATCCCGGCCGCGGTCGGCGTCGACATCGGCTGCGGGATGATGGCCGTGCGCACGACGCTCGACGCGTCGCAGCTTCCCGATGATCTCAAGCCGCTGCGCACCGCGATCGAGAAGGCGGTGCCGCACGGACGCACAGACAACGGCGGACGCAACGATCGCGGCGCGTGGAAGAGCGCGCCGTCGCAGCAGCTCGAGGTGTGGTCGGAGCTGAAGCCGCGCTACGACGCGATCGTCGCGAAGCACCCCAAGCTCGGCCGCGGCAACGATCTCAACCACCTCGGCACCCTCGGCACCGGCAATCACTTCATCGAGATCTGTCTCGACGAGGACGCACACGTCTGGTTTCTGTTGCACAGCGGCTCGCGCGGCGTCGGCAATCGCATCGGCTCGTACTTCATCGAGCTGGCGAAAGAGGACATGCGCCGCCACTTCATCAATCTGCCGGACGCGAACCTCGCGTACCTGCCGCACGGCACGAAGCACTTCGACGACTACGTCGAGGCCGTGCATTGGGCGCAGGACTTCGCGATGTGGAATCGCCGGCTGATGATGGAGGCGGTGGTGACGGCGGTGCGCAACAGCGGCGCGGTGCCGCCGTTCTCGACGACCGAAGAGTCGGTGAACTGCCATCGCAACTACGTGGCGATCGAGAATCACTACGGCGAGAACGTGTTCGTCACGCGCAAGGGCGCGGTGCGCGCGCGCGAGGGCGACTTCGGGATCATTCCCGGGAGCATGGGCGCGAAGTCGTTCATCGTGCGCGGCAAGGGAAACCCGGAGAGCTTTCACAGTTGCAGCCACGGCGCGGGCCGCGCGATGTCGCGCACGGAGGCGAAGAAGAGGTTCACCGTCGCCGATCACATGAAGGCGACGGCGGGCGTGGAGTGCCGCAAGGATTCCGAGGTGATCGATGAGACTCCGGCGGCGTACAAGTCGATCGACGCGGTGATGGAGGCGCAGAAGGATCTCGTCGACGTCGTGCACACGCTGCGACAGGTGGTGTGCGTGAAAGGGTGAGAACTTGATTTCCATCGACGGCAGCTTTGGCGAGGGCGGAGGGCAGATCCTCCGCACCTCGCTCGCGCTCTCGCTCCTCACGGGCGAGCCGTTTCACATCACGCGCATTCGCGCGGCGCGGAAGACGCCGGGACTCTTGCGGCAGCATCTGACCGCGGTGCTCGCGGCGAGCGAGATCGGCGGCGCGCGTGTCGACGGCGCGGAGGCGGGATCGCAGGATCTGACGTTCGTGCCGCGCGCGGTGCGCGGCGGCGAGTACTCGTTCGCCATCGGCACGGCCGGGAGTACGTTGCTCGTGCTGCAGACGATTCTCGTGCCGCTGCTGGTCGCGCGCGAGCGTTCGACGATCGTGCTCGAAGGCGGGACGCACAATCCCAACGCGCCGTCGTTCGATTTTCTCTCGCGGTCGTTTCTGCCGCTCATCGCGCGAATGGGCGCGCGCGTCGACGTGCGGCTCGAGCGGCCCGGGTTCTATCCCGCGGGCGGCGGACGGGTCGTCATCGCGATCGAGCCCGCGGCGCGACTCGGTGCGCTGGAACTGCTCGATCGGGGCGCACTCGTCGCGCGACGCGCACGTGCGGTCGTCGCGAATCTGCCGTATGACATCGCGCAGCGCGAGATCGGCGTCGTTGCGGAGAAAATCGGTTGGCCGGAGGAGTCGCTGCAGGCGCACACGCTCGCCGGCTCGATCGGGCCCGGCAACGTGCTCACGCTGGAGGTCGAGCACGAGCATGTGACCGAGGTCGTGACGGGATTCGGAGAGCGGCGGGTGCGCGCGGAGGACGTCGCGGCGCGCGCGGTCGACGAGATGCAGCGATACGAGCGCTCCACCGCGGCAGCCGGCGAGCATCTCGCGGATCAGTTGCTCCTGCCGATGGCGGTGGGCGGCGGCGGCGCGTTCACGACGCTCGCGCCGTCGACGCATACCACGACGAACATCGAAGTGATTCGCAAGTTCTGCGACCGCGACGTCGAGGTGTGCGAGGACGGAGAGCGCTATCGCATCAGTGTGCGATGACTTCGACGTCCTCTTTGCCCGCGAGCGCCTCGCCGAACGCCGACCGCCACACCCGCCCGAGCTCCTGCGGCGCGATACGCACCAGCGGCGTGCCGTTGCGCTCG
>DATELS010000352.1:0-7139 GCA_035276365.1 Thermoanaerobaculia bacterium | reverse complement strand
CGGAATTCATAGACGACCGACGATGCGCGGCGCGCGCTGAGATCCCAGTTGTAGAGAAACGCCCGGCGAGGGTCGGCCATGTGCACGACCTGAGAGCGATCGGCGTGACCTTCGACGATCACTTCCACGTTCGCCCGATCGAGCTCCGACAACTGATCGAGCCCGCTCTTCAAGTCCGCGCCGAGACGCGCCAACGCCTCGCGCTCGGCCGCACTCACGACGTCCGCGCGGTTGACGGGAAAATGGATGTAGAGATCGATGCACGTGTCGTCGCCGCACTCGCGAATCTTGCCGCCGAGGTCTTCGAGTCCGTGCAACGCGAGCGTGAGACGGCGGTGAATCGCCTCCGCGGCCTCGCGCACTTCGGAGACCTTCACGTCGCTGGTATGCGACTGATACGCGGCGGAGAGAAGCGCCAATCCACCGAACGCCGCGAGGAGCAGCGCCGCGAAAAGGTCGACGAACGCCGGCCACGGATTCGTGCGCGCTCTCATCGTCTCCTCGCAAGGAGCGCTCTCACGAGGCGACCCCACATGGAATCGTGGTGCTCCGGCGTTTTCTGGGCGCGGAGCTCTTCGAGAATTTCGCGAAGGATTCGCAGCTCCTCGGAATCCTGCGATGCCGGTGCAGCAGCTGGCTCGGCGACACCGGCATCCTTGAGCCGTTGCTCCGCTGCTTTCAATGCAGCCACGATGGCCGCCATCTCGGCGCCGAGTTTCTCCATATCGGTGCGAATGGCGGGATAGCGATCCCGCACAAAGTCCGACATTTCCGCGACGACCGCCGACGTCTCGCGCCGCGCGGTCTCGATCGCCGTCGCCAGCGGCTCGACCAGTGCCAATTCAGCGTTCTCAGTGAGTCTGCGCAGTTCTTCGCCGGCATCGTGCAGCGCGGCATTCGCACGTTCGACCTCGAAGCGACTGGCCTGCGCGAACTCGGTCAACTCGCGCTGCATGTCCGCATGAACGATTTCCGCGAGCTCGCGCCAGGTGTCGCGCGATTCTTCGGCGAGCTTCGCGAACACAGGATTGATCGAGCTGGCGGTGCGCTCCGCGAATGCCTCCGGCAACCGCTCCAGACCGACACCGGCAGCGGCGACCGATTGGGCGATGTCCGCAGCGGTGCCGAGCGCGCGTGACGATGCCGTCTCGATCGTATCGAGCGCGCGCTGCAGCGGCTCCGTGATCATCGCGCGACTCGCGATGCCGACGCGTTGCCATTCGTCGCCGGCGCTGCGGAGTGATGCGTGGACTCCGGCGATGTCTTCGCCGGTGCGATGCACGAACTCCTGATGTGCGTCGCGCAGCTCGCCGCCGAGCTGCTGCGCCAATGTCTCCCACATCGCCGCGGCGTCGACGACGAGCCGTTCGAACATCGGCTGCATCCCGTCCACCAGTCGCCGCACCATCTCCTCGGGCAGCCCTTCCGCCGAAAGCCGCACGTGCTGCAGCACATCGGCGACGCCGTTCGCGTCCGCGATGTGTTTCGCGAACGACCCGCCCAATTGATCAAGCAACTTCTTGTGCAGTTCCTGCACGCGCTCTGTATTCGCGAGGATCTCCGGCGTGGTCTGCAGCAAGCCTTCGAGCCGGCCGGACGTGCCGGTCATGGCATTCGCGCTCTCGCGGAGATGTTCGGTCGCCTCGATGAAACGCTGCGTGCTGCGGTCGATCTCGCCAAACTGTAGCCGCACGAGCGACAACGATTGCTCGAGCCGCTCGCCGAGGGCGGAAACGACCGGCTGGAGATGCTCGGAGATCGTTTCGCCGAGCGAGCTGACCGGCCGCATCGATTCTGCAACCGACGCCGCAATCGATTCGGCGAGCGTGCTGCTCACCGCGCCGCGATGCTCGAGCGCTCGCGTCGTCGCTTCGCTCGCGGCACGGTGCAGACGTGAGACCGGCCCGCCGAGCGCGAGTTGAAACCCGAGCATCAGCATCAGGCCGACGAAACCGACCGGAAACGCCTTGGCCATGCTCTCGGCCAAAATCCCGCCGATCTGCACGAGCACCTCGCCCTGGACATGCATGGTGCGCGACGCAAACTCGAACACGCCGAACAACGTGCCGGCGATGCCGACGAGCAGCAGCATGTTCGTGCGGTCGGCGACTTCACTGACCAGGTTCTCGACTTCGGAGTCGAGGCGATCGGAGTAGTCGGTGATCGGCACGATGAACCCGCGCCCGCCGAGATCTGCGCTGTCGCAGATGAATCGCGAGAGCACGACCGCCGCGCCTTCGGCCGCACCTGCGGTCGGCTCCCATGTGCTCAGAGCCGCGGTCTCATGCCGCAGACGGAGAATGGATCGGATGAGGTATGCGACGACGATGCCGTGCAGCACCGCGAACGGCCACGCGTCCACTGCATACGACCGCAAGAGCCGTGCAGCGAGGGCAGCAATCGCGGCGACACTCATTTCGGCACCGGCCGGCCATGACACAACTCGAGGCCGGCCAACGGAATGCGCCGGCGGTCCTGCTGCACTTCGTCGAAGAAAATCGTGACAAGCGAGTCCAGCCCGAAGATACGGTGCGGCTGCGTGACCGGGTCCGTGGTCGCGATCGAATGGATCAAAGCATCGGCACCGGACGCTTTCTCGTTTGCCTCATGCGAACGGTCGTAGCGGCTATGCGCCGTCCACGTCGCCGCCAGAGGATTCGAGCTGCAAGGCCGCTCGGCGCCGCCACCGCATTGCAAGGTCAGGTGAAACATCTCCTTCTCACTGGTCATCTCGTGTCGCCACGCCGAGATGAACGAGGTTACGGCCGGCTGATCCGCCGGCGCGGCCGCGACGAAGTCGAATTCGAACGCGGGCACTTGCAGGATGTCGACGCAGCGCGGGCCGGCGCGTCTGCGCGCCTCCAGCGTGAAGTCACCTTCGTTCACGCCCGGCCCGCATTCGACGGCAATCGTCCGGCCGCTCATCAACGCGTCGAGCGTTCCGCTGATCTCCTGATCCGACTCGCTGAACCGCGTCCACTCGAGAGGCGGCACATAACCGGGATACAGCTCCATTGCCGGAAAAGCGGCCAGCGGCGTATTGGCCTCGCGAATCGCCGCGATCGGGGCGATGCCGTTTTCCTGCATCCGTTCATGCAATGCGGCGATGACGCGGCGGCCAAGGTCATCGGAATGGGCGATGACGATGAGCAGGATGCCGCGCGGCCCCGTGTAATCGAACACGAGGTCGCCTTCCAAATCGGTGCGCGCGTTCGAGATCGAGACGTGCTGCGAGACTTCGCCGAAGACCTGCTGCAGGCTCGAGGCATTGTCGAAATCCGCGACCGCTACCGGTTTCTCCGTGTAGAAAATCCCAGAGTGTCGCACCCAGAGCGGCACGAGCCAGATGCCAGGTTGCGGAGCGACGGTCGAGGTCTGCTCGACGTGGACGGCGTCGCGCAGCGCGCGCGCAACACAGGCCGCATCGACGCCGGCCGCACAGGAGCCGCTGCCGGAGCCGGCTGCCGCGACGCCATCGGTGACGATGAACGTTAGCTCGTAGTCGCGCGACGCAGCGACGGCTTCGTGCAGCGTGGTCCGTCCCGACGGCTGGTAGTCGGCGGCGAGCGCGCTGAAATTGGGAGACGCGAGGATGCCCCTGCGCGCATCGAACTGCGCCAGACGGAGCTCGGTGATGTTCGTGGCGGAGTTCCGGATGCGGCTCACCGATTGGTCGAGCCAGCGCAGAATGCCGAGGACGGACGGTCGCACGCCCATCATCGATCCGGACGAATCCAGCAGGACCTGCACGCGCGCCGGCATCGCGTCGGTCGTCGGCGCGGGACAATAGGGCACCGGCTCGGTCAGCGTGATCACGCCCGCTTTCGGTGCGTCGGGCGGCGGCGGCACGACCGGCGTCTGCGTTCCCACCAGATACGAGACGAGGAGGATGAGGACGATCAAGACGACGACCGCGATCACGAGCCCGCCGTATTTCATCGGACGCTCCCTCGCGACCGCGTGAGCGCGCTGGACCACTCGAGCTCGAGGATGATCTGCAGCGGGCCTCGCTTCATGCGCGGCGCACCACCGCCGCTGATGCCGTCCCGCAGTTCGCGGATCAACTCACCCTCGGTCGGATACGGCAACACTCCGCGCTCGGCGTGCAGGCTGTTTTCGAGCCGAGTCAGCCACGCTTTCGAGGCCGGCGCCGGCGCATCATCCACGTCGACGAAAAGCTGCGCTTTCGACGTGCTGGCGAGATCGAGGCCGTCGACGGCGAGCGGAATCCCTTCTCCGACGAGCGCCGACCACGACTGATGCTTCCCAGCCAGCGTCATGCCGCGCCCACAAGGCAGTTTTGCGAAAAGAACCTGCGGCTCGCTCAACTCGTCGACGGTGCTTTGCGCAGTGACGTTCTGTAATGCACCTGCCACGACCAGATGCTTCGAGCTCGGAAATTCCGAAAGCGGCGCTCTGTCATAAAAGACCAGGTGAGGATCGGCGACCGCCGCAATCATGTCGGTGTAGACATCGTGATAAACGCCTTTCGGCCCGAGGGAGCGGGTCTGCGTGCTGAACGCCTCGATGAGGTGCCAGCCGTTCCCGACGAGGACCACCTTGATCGGATCTTCGCGCCGCGCCTCATCGGTGCGGTACGCAGCAACCATCACGCGCAGGAACTCGAACGCCACCGTCGCAAACTGCGTGATGACGCGTTCCGCTTCGACCTTCGCGTACTTTTTCGCGCTCTCGCCGGCCGCCACTGCATCGCGGATGGCGTTCGCGTCGTCGACGCGAAGCTTGATCGCCAAAGCCTCGACGCAACGTTCGCCGGCGTACCGGAGAGAACCCATCTGATGCGGCTTCATCGTGCCGTCCGGCTCGTACGAAAAAAGCGCCACGTCGAGCGTTCCGCCGCCCATGTCCGCGACGAGGAACGTCTCTCCATTGAAGCTGCCGAACGCGTTGACGCACGCACGCGACTCGTTGATGGAAGAAGCGGCCGTCACGTCGATTCCGGTGAGGTGCGACAGCTGGCCCGCAAGCGAGTCGAGCATGTGCCGGAACTGTGTTCGTGCGGCGTGCTCGAACGCCAACGGGAAAGCCAACCCGATCTTCACCGCCGCGACGCGTGCCGGATCGAAGGCGGCGATGACGACCGGTAACGCGAGGAGCACCAGCTCGCTCAGGTACGCGAGCCGGGTCGGAGTGAAGCCCTCCTCGCTCATGTCGTCGCGGTCCCATTTGAAGTGCGTCACAGGTGCGCGATTCCGGCCTTCCGGATGCACGGCAGTCCATCGCACGAGATGCATGACCTCGTGTCCGATCCGCCACACCTCCGATGGAACGATGTACGGATCGGCGGCCTTCTGGCGATACGCCGGGCCGGGCATGAACGCGGCGATCGACTCCGCGTTCTCCCAGGCGCCGTTGTCAGCGAGCCACAGCGCGTGCCTGGCGATCTTGCGCGGGTCGAGCCCGTGCGTCTCCGCGCGCGGCACCAGCCGGCGCTGATGCTGGCGCTGCGGCGGCTGGTAGTAGATGACGGTATTCGTCGTCCCGAAATCGACGGCCATCGATACGGTCGCGTCGCCGTACTCATCGTCGCGCGCCTGGCGCCGCGGCAGATAGGAAACACCGGTCCGCGCATCGCCGGACGACCGTACGGTGATCGACTCGGGAATGCCTTTGTCGGTCGTGGACAACGTCGGGAGCACGGCCGTTCCGGTATTGCAGGTCACCGTGTATTCGCCGGCGGCCGCGCCGTGGGTGAACGCGCGAAACCACAGCCAGGCGGGGCCGACGACGGACGGATCGGGGAACAGTCCGACGCCCAACTCCGGCGCGCGCTTGAGCGACAACGCCGCGTAATGGCGCGTAAAGCGCAGTGGCCACCCATGGACCGCGAGATCGCGGAACTCGATCCGCGACTGTTCGTCGACCGCGCGCACCGCCGGCATACGGTCTCGCGGAATGGCGTCGGTCCATTCCGGCCGCACGGGCGAACCGGCAAACGATTCGAATTCCCCAGGCACGAGCAGCTTCGGGAAGAAGATCGACATCAGTTGCACGACGTCGACACGCCGGTCCTCGAAGCGAAGATGGAGGAAGCGCCGGAAGCGCTCACCACCGATGGCGGTCGAGTTCCACTCGAAGATCACCGCGCTGCCGTTGACGACCGGCGGCGGCGGCAACATGAGGTCCTGCATCACCGGGATCTGCTCGGGCGACCAGATCACGGCGACGTTCGCGTTGCGCAGCCAAATTCCGAAGTTGCTGAGCGGCAATTGTTGATCGCGGTTCGTGCACTGCGCGTTCGAGCAGGTGATTTTCACGACTTGGTCGTGCACGTCGGTCGGCGGCGCGTCGTGTTCGTGGAGCAGCAGCGTGCCGCACGCAGCACAAGACGGGATGTACGGAGGGATCTCCGTAACTGCGTCACTCCGCACCGACAATTGCAACGAAGCGATCGCGGGCGCATCGCCGTCGTTGCGCTCCCACGTGACGCGCTGCAGGATCGGAACCTCGACGTCGCGCCCGCCGGGAGCGCGTTGCGCAGCGACCTGCGGCGAGAACTCCCGTTCGAGAACGCTCGCGATACGCGTGGCGAACGGAGACACGTCCGCCTTGCCTTGCAGCGTTTTCACGGCCACGAACAGCAGGTGCCGGAGATCGCGCTCGTTGTCTTTCATCTGCGCGCGCCAGCGTTCGAGATCGTCCTCCACGAAATCGGGCAGCGGACGCACGATGACGGTGGGGCTCAGGACTCCGACGATCTGCTTCGTCGCCTTGTGGCGCAGCCACGTGACGCGTTTGATCCCGAAACGCTCCGTGATGTCGAGCAGCGGTTTGCGCAGCGGCTCCGGCTCCGGCGTCAAGTGATCGAGGAAAAACAACTGCACCACGACCTTCCACGCCTCCACGCGCGTGGCCCAGGTTTTCGGCCGCTGGTCCGGCTGCTGCTCGAGCGTCCAGAGGTAGGCCAGATCCTGGTGCAACAGGTGCGGGATCGATTCCGGAAGGACGCTTTTGACTTCCCACGAGCCGCCGACGATCTCTGCGTATCGGGCCATCGTCACACCGCCTTTCTCAGCAGGAAGAACAGGAGCACCGCGGCGGCGCGCCGCGCGCTCTCGTCGGCGGACGCGAACTGTTTCGCGTCCCACGTCATGCCGCCGGCGACCTGCGGCCATTTG
>DATELS010000351.1:0-6925 GCA_035276365.1 Thermoanaerobaculia bacterium | reverse complement strand
GCGAGGACGCCGCCACGCCAGCCGGCGGGACGCCGGCGGTCCGCTAACGCCGTACGAGCGCGTTGCGCACGAGCCACCGTCCTTCGAACGTGATCGGCACCGCGACGCCCTTGCGTTCGGCGTGCACGTGCAGATGCGGCTCGGGCGACGCGCCCGAATTCCCTGCGCGCGCGAGCAGCGCACCGCGCGCCACGCGCGCACCCGCGCGCACGACCACACTCCCCGGCACGAGCTGCGCGAGAACGACATCCGCGTCGCCGCAGCGCAGCACGACGTTCGTCCCGAGAGGATCCTTCGCATCACTGCGCACAAGAAGCACGCTGCCATCGCACGGGCTCACTACCTCGGCGCCGTAAATCGCGTACGCGTGCGGATCGCTTGGGAAGAAGCCGCGCGCCCGAAAGCCCGCCGCGTACAACTTCACAAAGTCGACGGCGTAGCGCTGCTTCGCGTCCGCGAAATGCGCGTTCGCGGCGGGCGTGCTGCCGCCGTGCAGCACGAGAAACGTTCCGCCGCGCAGCGGGAAGCCGAGGTCGATCGAGTGCGGCGGGAGCTCATGCGCGCGGAGGACGCCGAGGGCGACGCCGCCGAAGAAGAAACCGATGGCGACCTTCACGAGCATGCGCGCCGGCGACTCCACCGCGGCTTCCATCGCGATCGGACGACGCAGCGACATCCCCAGCGCCGTCGCGTAGGCGAGCATGAGCACGATGCGCACGGGCACGCCGAAGAATCCCCAAGGCGCCGCGAGCACGCTGAAGCCCACGACACCCGAGGACATCGCGAGCGTCGTCAGCCACGGACCGATCGGACGTCGCGGGCGGCGCCAAAGCAGGATCACCGCGATGAACGGCAGGAGGATCGTCGAGAGGAAGAGGTTGAAGACCGCCATCCGCGGCTACGAGTCGAACGCCACGCCGCCGATCGGGCGGCCGTGCCGCGATGCGGGGTCGACGCGCGAGTCGAGCAGTTCGCGGAGATTCGTCATCTCGAGGAAGAGGTGGCGATGGCGGATGCAGTGCACGGCGATGGAGAAGAAGAGCACCGCCAGCACGGCGAAGAAGACTTCCGACGCCGGCGACGCGACCGGCAGCGCCGTGCGCGTCGGCGCGACGAACATCTCCTGCGCCACCACGAGCACAAAGACGGGCAGCGGGAACATCACCGTCGCCGACAAAAACCGGCTCGCCTGAATACTGAAGTAGGGACGGAGGGACAGCAGGCTGAGCGCGACGAAGAAGCCGAACGCCATCACCGCGGCGAGGTGCACTTCCGTCGACTGCGACGGCGAGAAGGACATCCGCCACTGCAGCAACAACACGAAGGCGAGCGTGGCAGTCGCGCCGGTGACCGAGAGCACGGCCACGAAGGCGGCGAAGAGATTGCGTGCCGCGAGCAGCGCGGCCATCCGCAGAAAGAGCGCGGCGATGGCCAGTCCCGCGCCGAACGCCGCCGCGATCGCCCACTCCGCGCGCGGCGACGCCGGCAGCGCCGCAAACGAGAGCGCGCCGCCGCCGAGCTGCAGCGCAACTTCCCCCGCGCTCATCAGCGCCAGGAAGATGCAAAACGCGGTGCCCGCGTAGAACAGAACCTTCGGCATGGCCGCACGCGATCTTACACCGCGCTACTCCTTCATCGAAATGATGTGGTCGAGCCGGATCTCGAGCGGTCCGGAGTCGGACGCGAAGCGGATGAACTCCGCGCCATCGGCGGTGTAGACATCCTCGACCCTCCCCCGCTCCCGCTGCGCCACGCCATTGAGATCGAACTCCAGCTCGACCGGCGTCTTGTGCATCGCCGCCGCCTCGAGCTGGTCGTGGTAGTCGCAGGAGATGGGCTCGTAACGTTCTTCGGACATGCAATCGCCTCCGCGCGAGAGCGTTACAACATCAGTGCCGGAGTGTTCCTCCGCCAACCGCTTCTGCTACGATTCCCGCGCCAATCCATGGACGCCCTCCTGAGCATGACCTCCGCGATGCCGCTCATTTTCGCGGCCGTGTTGCTCCTCATCCTCGTTATCTCGTTCCGGTCGCGCGCGGTCGTCTTCTGCCAGTACCTCGAGACCATGACCGGCATCAGCCTCAAGCCTTCCGACGTCCGCCGCGTGTTCCGCGAGCGCGGCCGCGAGGGCGTGCGCGAGATGTTCCTCGACCTCATCATTCGCGAGGATTTGAAGGAAGGGCCGATCGAGATTCCGGAAGACGAAGCCGCCAATCTGACGCGATAGAATTCGCGCCGACCGCAGTACCAAACGCAAAGGAGAACTATGTTCCGTCCACGCTTCCTGATGGCCGCGCTCTGTGCGCTCGCCATGTCGGCCGCGGCGCAGCCGTCCGCCGACATCCTCCCGTTCAAGGCCGCGGAGAAAACGCTCCCCAACGGCCTCAAAGTCATCGTCGTGCCGACCGGCTTCCCGAACATCGTCTCCGTGCAGATCCCGGTGCAGACCGGATCGCGCAACGAAGTCGAGCCGGGCAAGTCCGGCTTCGCGCACTTCTTCGAGCACATGATGTTCCGCGGCACGAAGGCGTATCCCGCCGACGTCTACGGCTCGATCATCACCAAGGCCGGCGCGCGCCAGAACGCGTACACGTCGGACGACCTGACGAACTTTCACGTCACGTTCGCGAAGGAAGACCTCGAGAAGATCCTCGAGATCGAGGCCGATCGCTTCAAGAACCTCTCGTACTCGGAAGAAGCCTTCAAGACCGAGGCGCGCGCGGTCCTCGGCGAATACAACAAGAACAGCGCGAGCCCCATCCGCAAGATCCTCGAAGTGCAGCACGACGCCGCGTACACCACGCACACGTACAAGCACACCACGATGGGCTTCATCAAAGACATCGAGGACATGCCCAACCAGTACGAGTACTCGAAGACGTTCTTCAGCCGCTGGTATCGCCCCGAGCGGACGACGATTCTCGTCGTCGGCGACGTCGATCCGGCCAAGGTCTTCCCGCTCGTCGAGAAGTACTGGGGCGACTGGCAGCACGGCACGTTCAACGTCGACATCCCGCAGGAGACGACGCACAACGGTCCGGTCTACGCGCACGTGCCGTGGACTTCGCCGACGTTGCCGTGGGTGACCGTCGCGTTCCACGGCCCGTCGATCGCGCAGTTGCAGGACCAGGCGGCGATGGACGTGCTCTTCGACCTCTCGTTCGGGCAGACGTCCGACCTCTACAAGCGCCTCGTCGAGCAGGAGCAGAAAGTCGATCAGCTCTTCTTCTTCGGCGGACCGAATGTCGATCCCACCCTCTTCACCGTCTTCGCGCGCGTGAAGGATCCGAAGGACGCGATCTACGTGCGCGACCTGATCGCCGACACGTTCGCGAAGCTGCGCACGACGAAGCTCGATGCGAAGCGCGTCGAGGACGCGAAGTCGAACTCGCGCTACGGCTTCGTGCGCTCGCTCGACAACACGGACGCGATCGCGTCGACGCTCGCCGGCTTCGCGCACTTCGAGCGCTCGTACGACTCGATCAACAGGTACTACCGCCAGCTCGCGACGGTGACGCCGGACGTGATCCAGCAGACGGCGCAGAAGTACTTCACGGACAAGAACCTCGTCGTGACGACGCTGTCGAAAGACGCGCTGCCGGAGGCGATGGCGAAGGCGCCGTCGATCGACTCGATGGCGTCGGCGTCCGCTGCGCCGCAGCAGCAGGTGCAGCTCCGCTTCATCGAACAGAAGTCCGTCCTGCCGAACGTGATGATGAAGCTGCTCTTCACGACCGGCTCCGCGAATGATCCGAAGGGCAAGGAAGGTCTGGCGATGCTGGCCGCGTCGATGATCACCGACGCGGGCTCGCGCGACATGCGCATCGACGAGATCAACAAGGCGCTCTATCCGATCGCCGGCGCGTTCTTCAATCAAGTGGACAAGGAGATGACGACGATCACCGGCGTCGTCCACAAGGACAACCTCGACCGCTTCCTCGGCATCGTGCTGCCGCAGCTCCTGACGCCGGGCTTCCGCGACGAGGATTTTCAGCGACTCAAGGACCAGCAGCTCAACGCGCTCAAGCAGGACCTCCGCAACAACAACGAGGAAGAGCTTGGAAAAGAAGAGCTGCAGAACGTGATCTTCAAGGGCACGGCGTACGGCCACACGCCCCTCGGCACGGTCGAAGGCATTCAGTCGATCACGCTCGACGACGTGAAGAAGTTCGTCGATGAGAATTACAACGCGTCGAACGTGGTGATCGGCCTGTCCGGCGACTATCCCTCCACGCTCGTCCAGCGCCTCACCACCGACCTCGGCGCGCTCGGCGGCGGCAGCGAGGAGACGACGTACGCGCAGATGCCCGCGATCAAGGGCATGTCGCCGAGCGGACTGCAGGTGGAGATCATCAAGAAGGAGACGCGCGCGACCGCGATCTCGATGGGACATCCGATTCCGGTCGTGCGCAACATGCCGGAGTTCGCGGCGCTGAACCTCGCGCGCGTGTGGCTCGGCGAGCATCGCGCGTCGTCGGGACGCCTCTACGATCGCATTCGCGAACAGCGCGGTCTGAACTACGGCGACTACGCGTACATCGAGTTCTTCAATCGTCCGGGCGGACAGTTCTTCCCGAGCCCGAACATCGCTCGCCGCTCGCAGCTCTTCGAGCTCTGGATCCGTCCCGTCGTCCCGGAGAACGCGCAGATGGCGACGCGCATCGCACTCTACGAGACGCAGAAGATGATCGACAACGGTCTGTCGCAGGAGGACTTCAACAACACCCGCGACTACCTGATGAAGAATGTCTTCCTTCTCACCTCCAATCAAAACCAGCGCCTCGGCTACGCGATGGACTCGTGGTGGTACGGCATGGGCGACTACGTGGAGACGATGCAGAACGCGTATCGCAAGCTCACCCGCGACGACGTGAACCGCGCCATCAAGAAGTACCTCTCCGCGAAGAACCTGCAGGTGGTGATCATCACGAAGGACGCGGAAGGCCTCCGCGACCTCCTGCTGAAGGACGAGCCGTCGTCGATCAAGTACGACGCGCCGAAGCCGCAGCTCGCCGCGGAAGACAAAACGATCGGCAGCTACAAGCTGAACCTGAAACCGGAGAATGTGAAGATCGTGGACGTGGACGAAGTCTTCAAGAAGTAATTCCCCCTCAGTCCCCTCTCCCCGCGAAAGCGGGGAGAGGGTCGGAGTGAGGAACTACGCGGAGGAATGAATCTTCAAATAATGGTGTATCTTCGGAGCGTCGGTCCACCTCCAAAGGAACCCAGATGCTCAGACCCCGCCTCGCGCATGCCGCATGCGCTTTTCTTCTGTTCACTTCGGCAGCCTTCGGCGCCGGCACATTCACCGTAACCAACGTCAATGACGCAGGCGCGGGATCCCTGCGTAAGGCACTTCTCGACGCGAATGCCGCCGGCGGTGGCACGGTCGTGTTTGCCATTGGCAGCGGCCCGCAAACGATCCAACCGCAATCGCCGTATCCCGAGATGAATTACATCGTCGTCGACGGTACGACGCAGCCGGGCTATGCCGGAAAACCATTGATCGAAGTCGACGGCTCACTCGCCGTCACGGATATCGTCGGCGGTTTGTTCAATGTCAACGCGGGATCGATCAGAGGTCTCGTGATCAACAACAGCACCGGCGGCGGCGTGAAGATCAGCGCTGGCGACGTGCGAGCGTGCTACATCGGTACGAATATCGACGGAACGGCTGCAAAACCGAACAAGGCTGGCGTTCGCATCAACGGGCCGAACGTCATCGTCGAGGACAACCTGATCTCCGGCAATCCCATTGGCGTCATTGTCAACTTCTGGGGTCCCGCGCTGATCGACGGCAATCGTTTCGGGACGGACGCCAACGAGACAAAAGCCCTTTCGACGACCGCCATTCACGTTTACGTGACTGACAACTTCGACCCGATCATCGTCGGCGGCGGATGGCCGAACACGTTCGCCGGTGGTAGCGTGGGTGTTTACGCGTCTTACGCCAAGAAGGTCGCCGTCGACCAAAACTACTTCGGTGTAACCGCGAGCGGAAGACGGCTGCCGATCCAGACCGCCGTTCACATCTATCAGTCCTCGGACTGTTCCGTCACGGGCAGCCATATCAAGGGCAATTCCTATGGGATCCTCATCGACGGCTCATCGCTCAGAAACAAGATCCTGGGCAATTCGATCGACGATAACGACGTCGGGATCGAGCTCAGTGATTATCCGTATGACGGTCCGACGCCGAACGATGACGGCGACGGCGATACGGGCCCGAACAACTACGTCAATTATCCCGTCCTGACGCGTGTCACGTCGCTCGGCGGCACGACTACGGTGACGGGCTCGTTGAACAGCGCTGCGAACCGCACGTACAGAGTCGAATTGTTCGCCAGCCCCTCTTGTGCAGCGTCCGGATTTGGCCAGGGTAGACAGCTCGTCAAGGCATTGAATGTCACGACCGGGCCCGACGGCAATGCCACGATCGCACAGACGTTCGCGGGCACGCTCAACGCCGGCGATGTGATGACGGCCACCGCGACGAGTGATCTCGAAGGGACTTCTGAATTCTCACGTTGCCGGATCATTGAAGGCAACGGCGTTTTCTCGTTCGAGCACGCCACGCAAAGCGTGAGCGAGAGTTCAGCGATCGAGCTCACTGTGCGCCGCAATCGCGGCGCCGCGGGACCGGCGACTGTGCATTTCGCGACCAGCGACGGTACAGCCAAAGCCGGATCGGACTATACGTCGGCTTCTGGAATTCTCAGTTTCGCGGACGGTGAAACGTCGAAAACCATTCCGATCACGCTGAACAATGACGCGCTTTGGGAAGGATCTCAAACGTTTCAAATCACGCTGTCCGAGGCGACGGGCGCGGTGCTGGGCACGCCGCAGACAGTGACCGTCACCATCGACGACGACGAGAATGCGCCTGTGGCGGCCGTGCAAACCACGTCGGTTTTCGAAGGCAACT
>DATELS010000350.1:0-4671 GCA_035276365.1 Thermoanaerobaculia bacterium | reverse complement strand
GAACGCGAGGAGCATCCCGCCGACGACGCCGCGCGCCGCGAGCGGCAACGTGATGGTGAAGAAGACGCGCGTGTCGGTTGCGCCCAGCGATCGCGCGATCTGCTCGAACCGCGGGTTGACCTCTTCGAACGCGACGCGCGCCGCGCGCACGAAGAGCGGGAAGGACATGACGAGCATGGCCAGCACGACGGCGCGACTCGTGAAGACGACGCTGCGCGGGGCGAACTGCAGGAGGATGAGTCCCGTGGCCACGGGCGGCATGACCAGCGGCAGCGCGACGAGCGTCTCGACGATGGACTTGCCGCGCCACCGCCTCCGCGCGAGTAGCCAGGCGAGGGCCATCCCCGGCGCAAGCAGGAGAACAGTCGACAGCGTCGCGGTGCGAAGCGTCAGAAGAAGCGGCGTCTTCGCGTCCTGCGTCTGACTTGGATTGCCGTTCGCTCGGCCGCCAAAGCCATGCCGTGCGAACACGCCCATCGCCTCCGGCGTGCGCAAATACGCGAAGAACCGGCGCGCCTCATCCTTGTGCGGCGCATTCGCCAGCACCGCGAACGGATAGACGATGTGCGTCTCCGACGCCGGCACTTCGTACACGACGCGCACGCGCGGGGAGACGTCCGTGCGATACACGATCGCCGCATCCACATTCCCCGACGCCGCCGCGGCCAGCGCGCCGCGCACGTTCTCGGTCGGAATCACGCGCGGCGCGAGACGCGCCCAAAGTCCGCGCTGCTCGAGCCACGTGCGCGCGTAAATCCCGGCCGGCACGCTCGACGGCTCCGCGAGCGCGATGCGCCGCGCGGACGTCCAATCGCGGAGTGTGGAAGTTGCCGGCACGACCACGACGAGCGCGTTCGACAACACATCCGCCCGCGTCTCCACACGCACCCGCCCCATCGACGCCTCATCGGCCGAAAGGAAGAGATCCGCCGGCGCCCCACTCTCGATCTGCCGCGCCAACGTGCTCGACGCCGCGAAACTGAACACGACCCGCGTCGCCGTCTCCCGCTCGTACCGCGCCCCAATCTCCTGCAGCGCATCGGTCAAGCTCGCCGCGGCGAACACGAGAATGGCGAGCGTGTGAGGCATCGAGAGTTCCGCCGTTCGAAGAGTCGCAAAGTCGCAGAGTCTCAAAGTCTCAAAGATCCCCTATGCGACTTTGAGACTTTGAGACTCTGCGACTCGATCGATATCTACGGCGAAGTATATCGCCGATCAGCTGCGCAAGCCGGCGCTCACGTGGCTCCCGGGGGACCCCACGGCGTGAAACGGATGGATTAACTCTCGTCGCGAAAACTTCACGGCGGTTGGAGTGTTCCGTCGGCCGCATATCCCCGGATAGAATTTGAGATATGCGGCGCAAACGCAGACGTGGCATCGTGCGGCGCACCGCGCGTCATTCGTCAGAAGACATTCATCACGCAGTCTTTGCCAAGAGCCCTCGTCTGCGCACTTCGCACGAGATGAAAGAAGGAATCATCGAGTACCTGCGAAAAAAGCACGCGCGCGATTAACGCCTCCCCACAAACAACCAGCCACCAACCACCAGCAACAACCTTCACAGTTCCTTCTTCATCTTCCGCCAAAGCTCCTCCACCGACTTCTCCGCCTTCTTCTCCATCGCGCGGTAGAGCTTCAGCACCGCGCGGCCGCGCGCGGTCAGTTGCGCGCCGCCTTGTGCAGAACCGCCGCGCACTTTCTCCACCAGCGGTGAGCGGAAGGCGGCGTTCATCGTGCGGACCAGCGTCCAGGCGCGCATGTACGACATCTCCAGCTCCTCCGCGGCGGCGCGGATCGAGCCGCTGCGCGCGATGGCGTCAAGGAGGTCCGCCTTGCCGGGGCCGAGGACGATGGTGTCGTCGTCGCGGAGGATGCGGAGGCGCGGACGCAGCGTGTGGCGCACGCCTGCATCATAATGACGAGTGATGCGGGCCGTTGCGGTGCTGACGATCCTCCTCGCCGCGTGCGCGAGCGTCGCGCCGCCGGTGGAAGACGCCGTCGTCGCCGACCGCCTCTTCTGCGGCCTCGAGATTCCCGGCGGCGGCGAAATCGCGCAGCGCGAGCTCGACACCTTCATCGAAGAGATCGTCACCCCGCGCTTCCCGCAAGGCTTCACCGTCTGGCGCGCGAAAGGGCAATGGCGCGGCGGCGACGAAGACACCATCGTCTTCGAGTTCGTTCATCCGTACGACGCCGCGATCGACGCGAAAGTCAAAGAGATCGCGGAGGAGTACCGCAGGCGTTTTCGACAGGAGGCGGTGCTGCGCGTCTCGACGCCGGCCCGATTGGAATGGGTGCATTGATGTCGACTTACGAGCCCACTTCACGCCGCCCCATCGCGGGCATCTTCCGCCGCACCGCGCACGGACTCGTGCGCGTCGCCGTGCGCGCCGGGATTCATCCCGACGTCTTCTCCTACGCGTCCATCGTCGCCGCCGGAATCGCGGGATGGTTTTTCTGGAAGTCGATCATCCACCCGCGCTATCTCGCGATCGGCGTCGCATTCGCGATGCTGCGCCTGTGGCTCAACATGTTCGACGGCATGGTCGCCATCGCCGCGGGCAAGGCGTCGAAGAAGGGCGAGATCATCAACGATCTGCCCGACCGCATCTCCGACGTGCTCATCTTCGCGGGAGTCGCGCAGAGCGGCTGGTGCCGTCCGTACTCCGCGTATTGGGTCGCGATGGCCGCGCTCATCGTCGCGTACGTCGGACTCACGGGACAGGCCGCGGGCGCGAAGCGCGAGTTCAGCGGCGTGATGTCGAAGCCGTGGCGCATCGTCCTCATGAGCATCGGTGCGATTGCGACGATGATCATTGTCCTGCGCGGCGGCAGCGCCGCGGTCGGGCCATTTCTGATTCTCGACTGGACGAACTTCGCGATCCTCGCCGGCTGCGTGCAGACGGTGATCGTGCGCCTCACGCGCATCTTCCGAGCCCTGCCGTGATGTTCGACGCAGTCGTTCGCGTCTACCTCCTCATCGCGGCGGGCGTGCTCGTCTTCGCCGGCGCGGCGATCGTGCTGCTGAAGTTCGTGCTGAAGAAAAACGCGGAGCATGCGTGGCACGCCTTCCGCGGCTGGCTGATCATGATCCCGCTCATCCTCGGCGCGATCCTTCTCGGCCGCACCGCGACCATCGTCTTCCTCGGACTCGTCGCGCTGGGCGGCTTCACCGAGTTCGCACGCGCGACCGGCTTGTATCGCGACTGGCTCATCACCGGCTGGGTGTATGCGGGCATCGCGCTGATGACGCTCCTCACGTTGATGCCCGCGCCGCACACGACTCTGAGCGGCTGGTACGGCCTGTTCATGGCGCTGCCGGTGTACGTCGTCGCGGGCATTCTGCTGATGCCGATTCTGCGCGACCGCACCAAAGGCCAGCTCCAGCTCGTCGCCCTCGGCATCGTCGGCTTTCTCTATGTCGGCTGGATGTTCGGCCATCTCGCGTTTCTCGCGAACGGCCGCGACGCGTCCGGCCGCATTCTCTTTCTCCTCTTCGCGGTGCCGCTGTGCGACGTCGCCGCGTTCACGTTCGGCAAGATCTTCGGCGGCGGCAAGCTGCGTCCGAACATCTCGCCGAACAAGACGTGGGGCGGCTCGATCGGCGCGTTCGCGATCGGAATGCTGCTGCCGTGGATCTTTCGCTTCTCGCTTCCCGGCTTCGGCACGCGCGAGTTGCTGCTCGCGGGCGTGATCGTCGGCATCGGCTCGCAGCTCGGCGATCTCTCGATCAGCGTGATCAAGCGCGACATCGGCATCAAGGACATGGGCGCGCTCATCGAAGGACACGGCGGCGTGCTCGATCGCGTCGACTCGCTGATTTACGTCGCGCCGCTGTTCTTCCACATGACGCGTTTCTTCGTTGGATTGCAGTAGAGGGCTTCCAATGACGGAGTGGGAGTACGAGCCGAGCGGCGACTTCGACAAGACGCCGATCGAGCGCCTGCGCACGTTTCCGCGGCATCCCGATATGTGGGTGTACGCGATGCGCTTCGCGCTGCACGCGTTCATGCGCGTGTGGCTGCGCGTCTATCACCGCTATCAAATCCTCGGACGCGAGCATCTTCCGGACGACGAGCCGTTCGTGATGGTCGCGAATCACGCGAGCCATCTCGACGCGATCTCGCTGCTCTCCGCGCTGCCGCTGCGAAAAATTCAGAAGGCGTATCCCGCAGCGGCCAAGGATTATTTTTTCACGACGCTGCCGAAGATCGCGTTCTCCGCGATCGCGATGAACGCGATGCCGTTCGATCGCCGCGAGAATCCGCGCGAGAGTCTCGCGCTGTGCCGCGAGCTGCTCGCGACGCCGGGACATGTGCTCATTCTCTTTCCCGAGGGAACGCGCACCGCGACAGGGGAGATGGCGACGTTCAAGCCCGGCGTCGGATTTCTCACAGCGGGCACACCGGTGCGCGTCGTGCCGTGCTATCTCGACGGCGCGTTCCGCGCGTGGCCGAAAGGCGCGTGGATTCCGCGTCCGCGCAAGCTCACGTTGCGGATCGGCGCGCCGATGTCGTTCGCCGATTTGCCTCAGGACAAAGAAGGCGCGAAGGGCGTCGCCGCGAGACTCGAGGAAACGGTACGAGCTATCGCTGCAACCGCATCGTCTGCGCATCCGCGCGCGGCGCGCCGGTGAGCTCGTGGTACAGCGCGCGATACGTCTCGCCTTCC
>DATELS010000349.1:0-10732 GCA_035276365.1 Thermoanaerobaculia bacterium | reverse complement strand
ATTTTCGTAGATTTCATCAATGGCGTGCGTCCGCTGCTTGCGGAACAGGATCAGCTCGCGTAGCCAATCAGCCTGAATTTGAAATGTCACTGTTCCTGGTGGCAGGCGAACACTCAGTTACATCGCGTAGGGTCAATCTTTCGAAAACGCATTAGAAACATCGATCAGTGTTTCTTAGGCGATTCGGCTATGGAATCGTCGCAAGTTTTTGCTATCGGAGCGTGCTCACGTCTAGTCGCGCGAAGATGGCACGTCTCACGCGATCAGATGTACCAAACTGGCCCCCCTTCCTACGGCCTCCCGCCCTCCCGCTCCTTCTTCAGCGCGTCGATTTCCTTTTGGATCGCGGCGAGGCGGCGTTCGACGTTGTCTTCTTCCGTGCCGGCGGCGCCGATCGGTTCGTCCGCGGCGGCGGCGAGGCGTTCCTGTTCCGCGAGTAACGCCTGGATTCGCTTGTCGATCGCGGCGGTGTCGAGTTTCGGGGTGGTTTTTTGGGGGGCGGGTTGGGGAGGGGCGGGGGGCATTTTGAACGACACGTTCACCGGGCCCGTGGCCTGGAAGATGTGGCCTTTGCCCGTGCTCGTCACCGATACGCGGTCCTTCGCCTTCTGGCGTTGTGCCAGTGCGCGTTTCGCGGCTTGCACCAGCGGCGAGTCGCCGGGCTGCACCACCTCCGATTGAATGAGCTGCGGCTTCGGGGGCGCGTCCTGCGCGGACAGGCCTGCGGCGGTGGCGGCGAGAACGACGACGAGCGTGAGGCGCATGAGCGTTCGAACCGCGGTCGCGTGCGACACCATTCCACGCGCGCTCACGAGAATGATCGCCACTTCCGCGCGAGGCGGTTCAGGATCAGCACCGACAGGCGTCCGCCGTCGCCCGAGCAGCGCACCACTGCCGCGTCGCCGGCGAGCGTGCGGACGTAGACGCTGCCGGGCGTCCCCGAGCCGTCCGGCGAGAACGAGCAGAGCACCGAGCGATTGAATTGCACCGGCGACGCCTCCGCGAGAATGCGTCCGCCGCCGTCCGGATCGGGGAGTCCCGTCGATGGAATCCCGATCGTCGCCATCGCGCCGGGGGAGAGCAGCACCTCCGGTCCCGCCACGAGTCGATCCACGCCGCTGGCGATGTCCGCGTTCATCACGCCGTCGCCGTCGCCGTCCGCGTAAATCGCGTACGACCAGCCGCCGTCCGCGTCGCGCAGGAACTTCATCCCGCGATGGCGTCCCGTCGCTACCGCGTCCTCCTTCGTCATTGCCATCACCGCGTGGATGCGCACTGTTGCCGCGCGCAGCGATGCGCGCCAGAGAAGAGTCGTCGATGCCGAGATCGTGATCGTCAGCATCAGTCCCGTGATCGCCAGGGTCGTGAGCAGTTCCGCAAGCGTGATTCCGCGTTCGTTCGCCATTCAGGTCGTCCTCCGCGGGCACACCAAAGCAGGACGACCGCCGCATGCCGGTTTACGATAAACAGCGCCGTCACAACGACTTGTGCAAGGGACGCGAATCGCGCGGCGTCAAAAAAACTTGCGCGCGCGACGAGAAGCGGTGGTACTTTTCGTAACAACCACGGCGAACGCGGAAGACGAAGCAGGAGGACCCGTCATGTTCAACCACTGTCCATGCAACGACTTACACCGAATCGCGACCGCTGGCACCCGGCCTGCTACTTGTGCGCCGCTCATGAAGAAGCGCACAACCCGGTGGCAGCGCGGCTACAACATGACGGAGATGGTCGTCGTGCTGGCGATGGTCTCCCTGTTCTCGCTCGTCACGGTTCCCCCGATGCTCTCCTACATGAGTCAGATCCGGGTGCGCTCCGCGACGCGGCAGCTCAACAGCGACATCCGGTTCGCGCGCCAGCGCGCCATTACCCGCAACAACCCCGTCGCCTTCAGCTTCACCCTCGGCGACGTCGAGCCGGACCCGGGGATGGAGAAGGCTCGTTACGTCATGTATGACCGCGGGGCGATCGTTTCGACGAGTCCGTTGCGGTACAACTGGACGCAGGTCGGAACCATCCGGTACCTCGAGGGCGTGTACTTCCTCCCGTCCAATTTCGCAGTCGACGCTGCGGTCGTCGACGCCGATCCCGACATCATCTTCCGTCCCAACGGCACCATTGAGAATCTGCCCGCGACGCCGCTCGTCGCAGTCCGCACCGAGCGCGACATTCCCAACAACCGCGTCACGGACCGGTTCTCCGCGGCGGGCAATTTCGTGACCACGCTCAGCACCGACTGAGGCGAGGAGAGAGCGACGCTATGAATCGACGTCCGCAAAAGGGCTACAGTCTCATTGAAGTGCTGATCGCCGTGGCGATCACCGGTGTGGTGATCATGTCGATCTTCACCGTGATCACGCTCGCCAAGCGAAACATCTACAGCGGCAAACAGATGACCGCCGCCAATGCAGTGGCGACGCGCGTCCTCGAAGACCTCTCACTGATGTCCGCCACCGACGTGCTGCTCAACTTCAACATCACCAATGGCACGACGCTCTCGTCGCCCACCGTGGCCGGCGTCTCGTATCCGGGAAGCGTGTTGCGCGACACGGACGGCACGATCAGCAGCACGACCGATCCCTCCGGCTACCTCGCGCGCTGGCAGGGACTCCTCGGCGCCGCCACGTTCCAGCGCGGCCGCGTCGTCCTGGTCATTACACCCGCCAATGCACGGACTCCTGCCACGGCGCCGGTGACGACGGCGCAGGTGATTCGCGTCCGAGGATTTGTGGAATGGAGCGAAGGCGTACGCCGGCGCAATGTGAGTTTCGAATCGTCGAAGCTGCAGCGGCCGTAAACGGAGACCGCAATGGACTCGAGCATGGACAGAATGAAACGCAACAGAAAGAGCCAGCGCGGTATGTCGCTGGCCGAAATGATCGTCACGACGGCGATTTTCGCGGTGGTGTTCATCATCGCCCTGACGCTCTATGACCAGGGAAACAAGGTCTTCAAGAGCTCCGTCGAGTCCGCGGACATGCAGCAGAACACGCGCGCCGGCTTCGACCGCCTGGTCAGTGACGTGCGTATGGCCGGCTATGACGCCGACCGCGACGGCGTGCCGGCGCGCGCGCCGTCCGGCCTGTGGTCGCCATTGACCGTGTATGCGCCGGGCGCGATCGTCTCGCCCGTCGTCGCGAACGGATTCTCCTATCGCGCGGTCAGCGGCGGCCAGAGCGGCAACCTCGAGCCTTCGCCGTGGCCGACGACGCCCGGCCAGACCTTCACCGGAGACGGCACCGTCACCTGGCTCACCCTCGGTCCCGTCTATCAGCAGCCCGACGAGCAGATCGAATTCGCGGGATTGAGCTCGATCGCCATCCGCGCGAATTTCGATTATCAGACCGACATCAACAATGAGCATGGACGCGAGACGGCGCTCGAGCCCATAGGCGGACAGTTCCCCGTCGTCACGACCGGCAACGACGAGATCGTGACGTATGCACTGCGCTCGGACAATGGTCCGAATCCCGACACGCTGCAGTTCTGGGCCGACACCGCCTCTCCGCGCGCGGCGTATCCGGGCGGCTCGCCGGAAGCGCAGGTGCAGATCCCGAACGTCGATCTGTGCACGAGCGGCTGTAATAACCCGCCGTACACGCTGATGCGCTTCACCCTTCAGGCGAACGGCTCGCCGGATGCAGGGACTCCGGTCGCGAACAACATCCGCAACCTGCGCTTCTTCTATTTCACGGACCTGGCCGGCACGACGCTCTTGCGCGACGACGATGGCAGCGCATTGACTCAAGGCGCGATCGGCGGCGACGGCCGCTTCGTGCCGTCGAACATCGGCGGCACGACGAATTGGGCGGACCGTGCTCAGCGCGCGTCCATTCAGACCGTGCGCGTCGAGCTCGTGGGCATGAACAGCCGTCCGGACTCGAATTACACGAATCCCACGGAGACGCTGACCGCGTATCAGCACTTCCGCACGTACTCTCTCCAGAGCAACGTCAGCCCCCGCAACCTCGGACTCGGCGGATTGTCCGAGCCCGAGACGCGCGTGCCGTCGCCTCCGGTCGTCACGTCCGTCTGCACCGGCGCGTGCCGCGTCACGCGCGTGACGTGGAACCCGTCCGTCACGGGCAACGTCGACACGTACGAAGTCCATTACGACACGACGCTAAGCGGA
This sequence comes from Thermoanaerobaculia bacterium, assembly GCA_035276365.1. Taxonomy (GTDB): domain Bacteria; phylum Acidobacteriota; class Thermoanaerobaculia; order Gp7-AA8; family Gp7-AA8; genus QHVT01. The sequence continues at coordinate 6,600 of DATELS010000349.1, read as the reverse complement.
CCGTTTACGAATATCGGCATTGTTGTGCCGGGCGACGTCGTCAGTGCGCCGGTGTTCAATCTCAATCCGGGCGTCACGTATTACTTCAAGGTCGTCGCGGTCAATGAGATCGGAAAATCGGAAATCGGCGACTCGAATTATCTGACCGGCATCCCGCGCAACTCCACGCGTCCCGGTGCTGCCACGGCGCTCACGGCGACGGACAGCGCGGCGGCGCAGGCGAACCAGATCGCGCTCACCTGGACCACGCCGGAGCGCAATGACCCGTCGCTCGCGAACATGTCCTGCCAGGGTACGCCGATGAGCGGCGAGTTGATCGATCCCGCGGAGCCGATCCGCTATCGCGTGTGGCGTGGAACGTCGGAGAACTTCAATCCGGCCGCGACGCCGCCGCAGGGCGAGATCGTCCTCGATCAGACCGTGCCGGCGCAGCCGAACGGACCGGGCGGATCGATCATCACGTGGGTCGACGACCTCTCCAATGCGCTCGCCAAGCCGCCGGCGAACTGTAAGGATTACTGGTACAGGGTCCAGGTGTACGACACGTGCTCGCTGGACACCGATCCGGCGGCGAACGTTCCCAACAATCCGTCGACGGGAATGAGCGACATCTTCCCGCGCGCCGTTTCCGGCGGCACCGATCCGGCCGTGCACGGGTATGCGAGCTCCACGACGCGCCCGAGCGCGCCCGGTCCCTCGGCTCCGTTCATTGATTACAGCTCGGGCAACTCACTGTGCAGCTTCGCGACGAATACGTGCGACGTGAAGATCGTCTGGCCGAAGGTCACGACCGATACGTCGAACCCGACGCAGATGATCACCGTCGATCAGTACCGCCTCCGCCGCGAGCGCAAGAAGGCGACGGATACGACGTGGACGTCGGACACCGTGCTGCCGGTGCTCGTCAATGCGTCGAGCGATCCGGCCAACATGGACGGCGTCAACGTCGTCTATCACGACACGACGGCGATCGATAAAGATCCGAACGACCGCCGCAAGTGGTATTACCGGTACACGATCACAGCGCTGCAGTGCGGCGCCGAAAGCGATCCGTCCGCGCCGGTCCAGTTCCCGGCGAGCTGCGGTCTTGCCGGATCGACGGTCATTCAGTCCGGTGCCGCCGCGGGCGACGGCTCGGCCAGCGCGCCGTGGGTCATGGCGGCCAATGACTCGATCGAAGTCATTCCGCCGCCGTCCATTCAATTGGATCGCGTCCTCTTCGAGATTTATCCCGAGCCGGATCCGAGCCCGAGCAATCCGCCGCTCGATCGTTATCAGTCCAATGCCGCGCCGTTCGTCTATACGTGGTCGAACCAGTCGGACGGCCAGGTGTATCGCGTCGTCATCACGATGACCAACGCGGCGGGTTGTACGGAACAGACGGAGCGCTTCATTCAGGACGAGCCGCTCAGTTGCCCGAGCGCCACGGTGACGCAGGTCGGCGCATCCGGCGGCTCGGGTCAGGGTACGCTCGGTCTGCCGTGGATCATGAACGGCGGCGATACCGTCACCGTCAATGCGCCGGCGAACGGTCCGATCACGTCGGTGACGTTCACGCTGAAGAGAACTCCCGGCAACGCGACGCAGGACGGTCCTTACACGATCACGACGGCGCCGTTCGTCTATACATGGCGGGATCTGGTCGACAATCAGACCTATCGCCTGAACATCTTCATTCTGTACAGAGACGGCTGCACGGAGGACATCGACCGGTACATCACCGATGAGCCGCCTCCCGTCTGTACCGGCGCCACGGCCTCGGTGTCCGGCGCGTCCAGCGGCGACGGTCTCACGCAGGCCACGCCATGGGTCGTCAACGGCGGCGACGTCATCACGATCACGCCGCCGAGCGGTGGCATCATCAACCAGGTCGTCTTCAATACGACTCCGGTGTCGCCGGCCGGCTCAGCGCTGCCGCCGTCGACCGCCAGTACGTCGCCGTATACGAAGACATGGACCGATCAGACGGACAGTACGATTTACAGGATCGACGCGGTCATCACCTATGCGCCGGGTTGTACCGAGACCGTCACGCGGTATGTGAAGGACGAGATCTGCGCCGGCGCGACCGTCTCGCAGACGGGGTCGAGCGGCGCGGGCACCGGTCTGACGACGTCTTCGCCCTGGGTCTTCAATGCGGGTGACACGGTCACTGTCGCAACGCCGGCCGGCGCGAACGTGACGAACGTGCAGTTCAGCGTCTTCAATCAGCCGGGCACCACGGCGCTCGCCACGTCGACCGATGCATCGAGCCCGTATCAGTTCAGTTGGACGGATCGCACGGACAATGCGCTGTACCGGCTCGAGATGCTCGTGACCTATACGCCGGGTTGTACGGAGACGATCGTCCGGTACATCAAGGATGAGGGAGCCTGCTTCCTGACCGCGACGGCCACCAGCTTCATTACGGTGGACGTCGGCGGCCGCGCCATCGCCACGATCACGTACCAGATCTCGAACCCGAGCACGGAAGTCGTGACGCTGAACGGCATCAAAGTGGATTGGCTCCGCGACGCGCAGCATCCCTCGGCCGTGCTGCAGTCCATTACGTACAACGGTCTGGTCACACAGACGATCACCAGCCAGGCGCCGCCGACAACTGGTCTGATCTCCATTACGCCGACTCCGCCCACGATTGGCGCCGGCACGAGCAGCTACACCATTTCACTGAAGTACGACATCGGTCAGAAGAACCAGGTCGGCGATCTCGCGCAGAACTGGGTGACCGGTCTGTGCCTGCGGTACACGATCCCGAGCTTCGGCGGCTCGTCGGCCTCGTGCAATGTGTTCGGCTCGATCAGCGGCAACCCCGGAAACTGCAGCTAGAGGAAAATGATGAGAGTCATGCGGAAATCATCCAAACGGGACCGCGGATCGGCCCTGCTCGTCAGTCTGATGGTGATGGCCGGGCTGTCGCTTCTGGCGCTCGCGTTCGTCGCCGTCTCGCAGACGGAGAGCGCGATCTCGGCCAATGAGCGCAATGCGGTCCAGACGAAGGCGATCGCCGAGGCGGGAGCGCGCGCGGCGGTGGAATGGTTCCAGGCGCCGGCGTGGGCACTGTCGATCGGCATCATGCCCGCGAACGTCGACAATGGTCCTCCGCCCGCGGGAATGAAGCGCGTGCGCACCGTGGGCGCCGCCTATAGCGGCGTTTACAAGCCGCTCGCGACGCAGCGTCTGTTCGATCTGCCGTACCGGCCGGCACCACAGAACCGCTTCTATGGCGACGACGCGACCGCTGACATTCAGATCGACTACGACACCGCGCCGGTCACGATGGCGAATCTGAACGCCTACCTGTTCGGCTCCGACAGCCGTGTCGATGGCCACATCGCGGAGATCAAGGTCTATGCGCCGCCGATCGTCGGCGGCACGCTGGTGAACGGCTTCTGGGTCAATGGCGACCGTTTCGGAACCGCCACGATCAAAGCCACCGCCGAGAAATGGACGCGGGAGGTGGGCGGTACGCTCGTATCGCGGCAGATCGTACGCATTGTGGTCGGCGAGTTTCCGCTGCCGATTCCCGCGGGTCCGATTCAAACCGCGTCCAATGCGGCGTTCGGCGGTAATTTCCAGGTTCACTGGGGTGACGAAGTCGCCCTTGGCAACCTCGATCCTTCGCGGACGAGCACGCGCATCCCGTGGCAAAACCCGTTCAATCGTCCTGCGTTCGAGCGCGGCTATGACGACGTCGTGTGGCCCGTCAATGCGTCGAATCCGAACATGCTGTACGAGCTCGCGGGGAAATCGTTCGAGGATCCGTGGATCGGTGCGCGTGCGCGCGGAAACGTGACCACGTGCGGCGCATGCGGCACCTACAATCAAACGTCGGTCGAAGGCCAGCCCGTGCACGCGGCATTTCAGGGACAGACGACGACGAGTTATCCGAACCGTCGTGCCGTCACGTTCCCGACGATCGACTACAACATCTGGAAGCGCATCGCCATCCAGGGCCGCGGCACGAAGGGCGTGTATTACTTCACCTTCGATCCGGGCACGGGTGGATTCCGTCTCAATGGTCAGGGCACCGCCCGGGATGCCGCATTCTGGGTCAATAGTCGCAGTCCGGGAGCGGGGCTCGGTCCGGCGTTTTATTTCTTCGACACGCGGAGTGCGACGAATCCGCAGTTGACGGGCGGCGGCACCAATGCCGCGTTGCTCACGCCCGCGCTCAGTTGGAACAACTCCGACTTCAACGGCGACTTCCTGATGCAGGGATTCATCTACTTCAATGCCGCGGAATTCGGCACGACCGGTGTCGGCAGCTCGCCGCCGACGTTGCCGTACAACATGCCGGGCGAGATGTACCGCGACATCGGCTACCCCGTTTGGGACACGGCCACGAACACGTGGTCCCGCGACCCGACGGGCGCCATCAACAAGAGCGGCTCGGGCAATGGCCAGTGGGATTTCCAGGACATCAATCGCAACGGCCAGTTCGACGTCGTCATCAATCCCGCGGCGACGCCGGTGACGTCGTTCGATCCCGGCATTTCCGCGCCGAGGAACGTCTTTCTGCCGAAGACGTGGCATGAGGGCGCGCCGGCGTGTACGCAGATCGGTGCGGTCACCGATTGCTCCGAGCCGCACGAGCCGTATCTCAATTTCATCTACCCGACGACCAATAGCGCCAATGTGCAGGTGGGCTGGGAGCCCGACGCGACGCAGACGCGCCGTCCGCGCGATCTCATCGGCAATGCCCTGCCGAATTGCAACACGAATCCCGAGCTGTGCACGTCCAATGGCTACGACTATGACGGCGCGCTCGTGAATATCGACGCGACGCTCAATGGCGTTCTGTACAACGAGGGCGCGTACAGCAGCACCGGTAACGTCGACTACTTCGGCTCGGTGCTCATTCGCGGCGTCACGGACGCGCACGGTACTCCGAACGTGTGGTTCGACGAGAAGCTGATCAAGGGCAACTGGGCTCCGGCCGGCATGCCGCGCGTCATCGTGTACAACTCGCAGACGGACGAACAGTGATCACGCGCGCTTCGGCGCGAACTGCATCGTGATGACGGCACCCCTTCCCGGGGTGCCGTTCATTTGGATCTCGCCTCCGTGCAGGACCATGATCTTGCGGGTCAGGGAGAGGCCGAGGCCGAAGCCCCCGGGCTTGTTGGAGACGAAGGGGAGGAGCAGTCGCGCGGCGTCCGCCTCGTCGAATCCCGCGCCGTTGTCGCGCACGACGATCGCCGGCGGATCGTCGCGCAGCTCGACGTCGACCTTCGCGTCCGCGCCGCGCTCACTCACCGCCTCGACCGCGTTGCGGATCACGTTCTCGATCGCGCGTCCGAGGAGCGTGCGGTCGCCGTCGATGGTGGCGTTGCCGGTGAGCGTGAATGCGACGTCGCGCGCGTTCGCGCTCGCGTGATCGATGGCGTTCTCCGCGAGTGCGCGCAGATCGACGCGCTCGATCTCGAGCGTCATCGGCTTCGCGAATGTGAGCAGGCGCTGCACCGCGCGGGTGAGCTCATTCGCCTCCTGCTCCGCCGCCCGCAGACGCGTCACCGCCTCGGGCGGCAGGTCGCTGCGCAGCAGCAGCTTCACATAGCCGAGGATCGTCGAGAGCGAGTTGCGGAACTCGTGGGCGATGCCGGCCGTGATCTCGCCGAGCTCGGCGAGCGTCTGCATCGCGCGCACGCGCGACTCCAGTCCCTTGATCGGCGTGAGATCGGTGAACAGCGCGAGGACGCCGAGAAGGCGGAGACCTTCGCCGATGAGCGGAACAGCCGTGAGGCCGATCGTGAGCGTGTTCGCGCCCACCGTGTGCTCGACCTCGATGCGCGTCAGCGTCTCGCCATTGCGCGCGGCGCGGCGCAAAAGATCCGCGAGCGGTGATTCGCCGACCAGCGCGCCGATCTCCATCTGCACGTCGCTTTCGGGACTGATCGCGAGAATCTCGCGGCCCGCGGCGTTCACCTCGAGCACGCGCGCCGAGGGATCGATGGCGAGGAAGCCTGACGTCAAACTGCGCGTGAGCGTCGCCGACACCATCTCCAACTCGTCCGCGCGATGCTTCTCCGCCTCGTGCAACTGCTTCAGCTCCGCCTCCTGCGCCTTGAGTCGCGCGATGGAGTCGCGGAACGTGTCGATGAGATACGTCGTGTCGTCCTTCTGCGGCTCCTGCTCGCCGACTTCGCGCGCGTGGTCGAGCAGCTTCTCGACGGGACGCGTGATGCGCGGAATGTAGAGGGCGAGGAGGATCAGTCCCGTGACCGCGGCGGCGACGCAGATGGCCGCCGTCGTCGCGAACTGCCGCGCGTTGTCGCGCAGATCGGAGTCGTCGAATGTGACGCGCACCAGTCCTTTCGCGGATTGTCGCGAGAGTGTCGTCCCCGCATTCGACGGCGTGCCGAACGTCTGCGGCGCCGGTCCTTTGACCTCGATGGCGTCGATGTCGTATCTCGCCATCAGCAGCAGCGCCTTCACGCGCATGTCCTCGGCATCCCGCGCATTGCCGAGCTGCAGCGCCACCGCGTCGGCGACGACGTCCCAGCGGCGGATCATCGCCGCCTGCGCGCCGCGCGAGAACTGCTGGAGCAGGAGCAGCAGCACGACGATCAGCACCGCCAGGAATCCGACGAGCACGGTGAG
>DATELS010000348.1:0-12888 GCA_035276365.1 Thermoanaerobaculia bacterium | reverse complement strand
CAACTCAATCCGGAACCCAGCAGACCACGACCACCATCGTCGAGGAGAAGCCGCGCAAAGACGTCGATGTGATCCGGGACGAGCCGCTGCATCCGATGCTCGTCGTCGACATCCGCCGCCGCCAGAAGCGCCGCCAGATTCGCAAGCTGCGCCGCGGCTGCGGCAAGCTCGCCGCGAAGGTGCAGGACATGATCGACGAGTTCCACGAGAACGGCGTACTCAAGGACACGGGCAACGGCGCGCCGACGGTGGTCGTCGTCGTTCGCGAGAGGAACCGCCGCGGCGGCATGTTCGGCTGGAAGATGTAGTCAGTCCTCGAGCACGGCCACGATGTCCGCGGGCCGCTGATTGAGAAAGAAGTGCGCCCCATCGAACCACCGGCTCGCGAAGCGGCCGGTGGTTTGTTCCTGCCACGCCTCGATGTCACCGGGCCTGAGTCCGAGGTCCTCGCGCCCGCCGAGCGCGGTCATGCGCACGTCGAGCGGTGCCGCAGGGGCGTACGACCAACCTTCCATCGCCGCAAAGTCGGCGCGCAACGCGGGCATGGCCGGCGCCATGAGTGCCGGATCGTCGAGCAGCGCGCGCGGCATTCCGAAGATGCGCTCGAGTTCATTGCGAAACGTTGCGTCGTCGAGTTGATGGAGCGGAGGAACACCGGTCGGCAACTGCGGCGCGCGCCGACCGGAAACGACGAGATGCTCGAGCGGCGCACTGCGCACACGTCGCGCGAGCTCGAACGCGATGAGCGCTCCCATGCTGTGGCCAAAGAAGAGAAACGGCCGGTCGAGAAACGGCGCGATCGCCTCGTGCGCGCGATCGAGCAACTCCCCCATGTCGACGATGTTCGGCTCACTGAACCGATACGTCCGCCCCGGCAACTGCAACGCGCGCAACTCCATGTCCGCCGGCAGCAGACGACTCCACGAGTGAAACGCGGTCGCACTCGCCCCCGCATGCGGAAAGCAGAAGAGCCGTTTGCGCGGCTCCGCAAGCGGGCGCGGAACGAGGAACCAGGGGTTGGGATGCATGAGCGGAAAGTCTAGCCCGCGGCTGAAGAAGGACGCGCCGCGATCGCGGTGATCGTCTCCTTCAGCTCACGCGCCTGCGCCGACCAGGACAGTGCCGCCATCGTCGCTGCTCCCCGCGCACCGCGCGCGGCGGCTTCCTCGCGGTTGCGCCACACCGCCTCCAGCGTCTCGATGATCTCTTCGACGTCGCTTTCTCCCCAGTCATCCTTCCCGGGGACGGGCGTCTGCCGCTCGAGCGCATAGCAGTTCTCTGATTGCATGATGTCGCGATGCCCGGTATTGCGCGACAGGATCGACGGGACACCGCACGCCATCGCCTCCATCGCCACGAGGTTCGTTCCTCCCTCGGCACGACTCGGAAAGAGAGCGACGTCCGCCTCGCGCAGGACCGTCGGCATCAGAGCATTGGGCACAGGACCGATGTCGACGAACTGCTCCGGTGCGACGCCGTGCGCCATGGCCCATGCGCCGATGTCGGGAGCTTCATCTTCGGCGAAGGGGACGGGGAGACCGGCACCATGCTCCGCAAACGATCGCGCCAACCGCGGCCACGGATTGAACCAGGCGGTGACGAGCAGCGCCTCGGGATGCCGCTGCGCGAATGCTCCGAACGCGCGCAAAACGATGTCCTGCGCTTTACGGAACGCGAGCTTTCCGCCCGAGAAGATGACGAACCGGTCGCGAAACAGTCCCGTTCGGGGCGCCGGATGGAACAACGTCGGATCGATGCCTTGCCACACGTTCCGCACGTGCGTGATGCCGTACCCGCGCAGTACCTGCTCGTTCCAAAGCGAACCGGTGATGACGAGGGCATATCGATGCGAGGCCTCGATGGCTTGTTGCGTGAATCGCGTGTCCGCGAAGAAGATCATCCCGATCGTCGGACGGCCCCGCCACGCCATTTCTTTCGCCATCGAGAAGTCATTGCCCAACGCTTGAAGGACCGGAGCGTCGATCGCAATGACGGCTCCCTTCGCGCTGCGCAGGACTTCGTCGCGCAACCGCTGCGACTCGGCGAAGAGCGGCTGCAACTGCTGCCATCGCAAACCGTCCACCACGATGTGCTGGAGGTCGAGCCTCATGCCCGTCAGCGGCATCCACTCCGCATCGAGCGACCACTCCAGAAACAGATTCAAACCGATGATGCCCCAGCCGGAAAAACTCGACGGCTGCCACTGCAGGATAACGGGTGTGCGTTTCATTCGCTGTATGCTCGCAAGTTCGCTCGCTCTCCCGAAATCCGTAACTACGTTATTATTGTAGCTCGCCCTCCAAGCTCTCGGCCCGAAGACGCGAACTCTCTGGAGTTCGCATCCGTCATTTCTGCCGACGACGGCATGTTCAACGTATGCGTACTCGTGACGCTCGACGGCCGAAAACCTGAATGATCTCAGGTCCGGCGTCAGGGACAGGAAACGACGACGGTGCAAATGACCTGACCTTCCCCACCCATCCGCCCGTCCGTCCAGTGGTATATACTGCTGGCCATCTAGGGTTCAAAAAATATGGAGCTCGTCGGCCGTCGATTCGGTCATATCCGTGTCACCGGTGTCATCGGTGAAGGCGGGATGGGCAGTGTCTACGCCGGATATGACGAGAAGCTCGATCGCAAGGTCGCGCTGAAGGTCCTCCACTCGGAGAGCCGGCTGGACTCGGAGTCGCGCGAGCGACTGCTGCGTGAGGCGCGGGCTCTCTCCCGGCTCGATCACTCGAACATCTGTCGCATTCACGACTACATCGAGAGCAGCGATCTCGATCTGCTCGTGCTCGAGTACATCGACGGCCGCACACTATTCGACTTCGTCGACACGGATGTTCCGCGCGCGGAGCGCTTGCGCATCGCATTGGCGATCACGCGCGTGCTCGTCGCCGCGCACCGCGTCGGGATCGTCCATCGCGATCTCAAACCCGAGAATGTCATGATCACCAGCACCGGCGAGGTGAAGGTCCTCGACTTCGGTCTTGCGCGCTGGCTGCAGACGGCGTCGACCAGCGCGCGACTGCACGTCGTCGGTCCGTCGGAACGGTTGGCGGTCGCGGTTCCCCTCGACTCGGGCAGCACGTGGTTCCCGGTGGATGACAGCAGCATGACGCTCGCCGAGGCGCGGGCGATGACGCCGGCGAACGACTTTCGGACCGCCGCCGGAATCACCATGGGCACGCCGTTGTACATGAGCCCCGAACAGGCGCGCGGCGAAACGCTCACGACGGCGAGCGACATGTACTCGCTCGGTCTGCTCCTGCAGTTTCTGTTTACGGGACTCGATCCTCATCCGCCGGAGCTCACGGCGCGTGAAGTCATCCTTCGTGCAGCACGCGCCGAGACCTTGCCGCTGCAGGGTGTCGCGAGCGACGTCGCGGCGCTCATCACGCGGCTCAAACAGTTCGCTCCCGCGGATCGTCCTACCGCCGTCGAAACCATGACCCGCCTCGACGTCATCGTCGACAAGCCGCGGCGGGTCACGCGCCGCGTTTCGATCGCCGCCGCGATCCTCGTCGTCGTCTTCGGAGCGTGGCGCTACACGGTCGACCTCGCGCGCGAGCGTTCGATCGCCGAGGAGCGACGGGCGCAGGCGGAGGACCTGATCAACTTCATGGTCGGCGATCTGCACACGAAGCTCGATGGCGTGCACCGGCTGGACATCCTCGACGGGGTGGCGGAAAAAGTGCTGCAGTACGTCGGCGGATCGAACAAGAAAACCGCTTCGACGGAGGAGTTGATCGCGCAGGTGCAGGCGCTCAATCAACTCGGCGAAGTACGCATGAATCAGGGAAATCTCTCCGGCGCAATGACGCTCTTTCGCCAATCGCTGGATCGCGCGACCGCGGCCACGGAGCGTGAGCCGAAGAACGACGAAGCGAAGTACGTGCTGGCGCTGTCGCAATTCTGGATGGCGACGGGACATCGCAGAGAGGACCATCTTCCCAGCGCGCTCGCAAACGCGCGCTCCTACCTCGCCATCACGGCCGACCTCGCGGCGCGAAATCCATCGAACGATAAATACGCGCTCGAATCGGCTTATGCGCACAGTCTGAACGGGAAACTGCTCGAGGTCAGCGGCAATTTGAAAGGCGCGATCGAGGAGTATCGAACCACGCTCGCGATGAAAGAGGCGAACGCCGCGCGTCACCCGAGCGACGACGCTGCGAGAGAAGACGTCGCGCGGACGATCAACAAGCTCGCCTTCGCGGTGCAGAAAGACGGCGACCTCCACGCCGCGCGCCATTACTTCGAGAAAGAGATCGCAATGCGGGAGGCGCTGCTTGCGCGGAATCCGCAGCAGGTCCGGTGGAAGCAGGATCTTGCCGTCAGCCACAGTTTCCTGGCACCTCTGCTCGATCAACTCGGCGAAGTGGATGCGTCACTCGCGCATTGTCGCGAGGACATCCGCCTGCACGGCGAACTTGTGGCGCATGATCCGGCGAACGCGGACTATCAGCGTAATCTTGCAGTCGCACGCGCCCGCCTCGGAAACATGCTTGCCGCGCGCGGAGAGTTCGAGGCCGCATACGATCTTTTTCGGCTGGCAGAACAGGCCGCGCGCTCACTCGCCGCCGATCGCACCCGTGCAACCCGCAGTGGGGATCTCGCCTTGATCCAGGCGCGATACGCACGTGTGTTACTCGACGGCCGCCACGTCGCGGCGGCGAGGCGAAAGAGTGAAGAGGCCGTGGCAGCCGCCGGCACGGCCACCGTCAACCGGTCTGCCCACGGCTACGCGCTACTCGTGCGCGGCGAGATTCAGGCGATCGACGATGGTTCGGCGGCCCGCCGTTCCTGGCAGGAAGCCGCTGAGTTTCTGCGTCCGGCGAATGTGCACAGCGCCAACGTGAATGAGCTCGGAAACTGGGCGAACGTGTTGATCAACCTGGGTGAAAGAAAGGAGGCAGCCGCCGTAGTCGCGCGCCTGCGCGATCTCGGCTACCGAAATCAGGCCTTTGAGGCGTTGTGCCGCTCCGCTGGATATTGAACCGTTCGCAAGGAGGAATCATGGGAGGAACGACGATCCAGGTAACTTTTGGGCTGGTCAAAGGGTCCCCGGTGTTCTTGTACAGTTCGAGGAATCCAACAATCAGGGGAAGCCAGACGATCACCTGGCATCTCAACAGTCCTTCAGGGGCATACCTCAATTGGGCCGGCCCGGGAATCAATTTCAAACCGACGGTGGACACGCCGGCAACGTGGACGAACCAACAGCCAAAGCTGAATGCGAAGAACAACTATACGGTCCAGGACAACATGAATCCCAAGCCCCCCGGTAGCGCGGTGGTGACGTATAACTATTACGTCTCCATCCAGGTCGGGTCGGTCCAAACGGGGGCCAAGGGGCCGCCGATCTGGAAATTCCGCGACGATCCCGACATCACGAACTCGCCGCCGCCACCGGATGGAGTCGCGTCGAAGCGCGGATGAGGGTCGGCCGATGGCCGGCCCTTTTCATTGCGCGGGAATGTCGCTGACGTCGACTCCGAAGCTGAGTTGGATCATGCGATCTTTACGTGCGACGTCGATGACCTTGCGCAGCTTGTCGTCGAAGTAGTCCTGCAGCATCGGCGGACGCGCCGGACCGAGGTACCGGTCGGTGTGATTGCGGACCTCGTCGCTCGCCGAGACCTCCAGTTCTTCGGGTCTCGAGATCTGTTGGACCACGCATGGAACGCGGGTAATGCCGCGCTCGCGAAGCGCAAACGCCCGATGGCTGCCGTTCGACAGGATGAGGCGGTTCTGAACGTGGAGCGCATTCATGTAGTTCGCTCCGTAACCGACGACGACGCCGAGCACCGCGGTCACTGGTCCCATCGCCTCGTAGCCGAGAACCTGATCGCAATCGAGAAGGACAGGCTCGACATAGCGAAAGTCGGGGGAAGGCGAGACGAACGTGTAGCTGTTGGGTGCTGTTCGCGCCACGCGGATCGGTGCGGTCTTGTCTTCGAGAGAAATGCACATCCGGAACACCGCCTCCGGCGACAGCGGTCCCTCGCCTAAACGACGATGGATCTCGCGGACATAGGAAAGGTTGATGTGCTTCTGATACACGACCATCCGGTCCAGTTCGACCATGGCGATGCGGACGGGGACGAGGCGAAACGCTTTCCGGAAAATCGCATTGGAGAGGACGGCTGCTTCGTGCTCCCGCAATTCCGGCGGCAACGGCAGGATCGGCGGATCGTCGGCGAGTCCCGCTTCGGTCGTCTCGAGCTCGCGCACTCGATCATTCGCCGTCCGCCACTCGTGCATCAACTGACCTTCGTCGCGCGCGCCGGCATCGACGGCGAGGTTGCGGTAATACCTGAGAAAGTCTCCGACCGGCGGCCTGCCGATGAGAAAGAGGTGTTGATCGACGATCGGCTCCGTCGCGCCACGAATCGTCATGATTGCGCCCCGGCCATCGTACGCGAGCGCCGGACCGTGTCCTCGACGAGCGGCATGACTCGCCCGAGCTCCTCCCCGTTGCGCCTCCACTTCCCTGCCTCGGGAGGCGTGAGAACTGTTTTTGAAAGCGGCAGAGGCGTGGTCAGTTCGCGGTCCCATTCCAAACCGCTCCAGGCGCACAGTCGCTCGATTTCCGCCTGCGGTTCGGAGATGAGCCGCTCATAGGTCAAGACGCACCGGCGTTCCAGTGGAAGAGTCTCGAAGTCATCGAGTAAGCATTCCGTTGCTACGGCCCATTGTCGCGCCACGGCTTCGGCGAGCTCTTTCCCGATGAGATCACGCCAGCCGGGAATGAGCAGCAGAGACCAGGCCGGTGCCGGCCAATCCGGCAAGCCATCGTACGCAATGAATTTTCCCGATCGCCAGGCGTCGAGCATGCTCGAGACGGTGTCCCGCGGCTCTCGGTAGAGATAGACGAACTGCGCGTCTGGAAACGCAGCGGCGAGAAACGGCAGGCGCAGACAATTTCTTGGAGTCTTCTCGAGCAGGCGAAGTCCCGCGTAATGCGTAGGCAGCCTCCCGTCGCGGTCGCGTAGCCGGACCAGAAAACGACTGACGAGACGTTGTACCGTGCCTCGATCCGCGTCGGCGGCGGTCAGTCGGTTCGACTCCCATCCGCGATTGGATGGGTGGAGGTGGTTCATCCCCTCGATCACAGCATGGCTTTCGCCGCCAATGGTCCAAAGACCCGGCGCTCGAGCGCACAGATCGAAGAGAAGCGTCGTGCCGGAGCGCGGAGGCGCCATGATGAAGATGGGTCGTTCGAAAACGGCCATCACGTGCGCAGGCTCGTGTTCGTTGTGGAGACGAGCGCGTGAATCCGTTCGACGAGCGGCCAGTCGATCGTCTTCGCAACGACCTCACGACAGGCGTCGGAGAGATACCTTGCGCTGTCACCATTGCGATCGAAGTCCTGACCAAGCCGCAGCGCCGGGTCGTCGTCCCAGAACGCGGGAAGCACCGTGCGCTTCTGGTCCCGCCATTTCCGCGACCGTCGAATGAGGCCGCAGGCACGCGCGAGGTCGTCGCACACCGATTCGGGGTCTGCGCGTAGATCCTCATAGCGCACGAAAAATGCGCGCGCCGGCAAACGTTCGGCGAACGCCAGCCAGGCCGCATACCGCTCATTGAACCGCATGCATGCGTCGCGAAGCTCGTCCGCGCGCTGCTCCGGCACTATTTCATCGCGCGGAGCCCACCCCAGAAACCAGCCGAGACTCGCGGCCCAGGCGTACGGATCCCGTGTGGAGATCACGAACCGCAGCTCGCCGCTGATGAACGCATTTGCGACGGGCGTTTCGAAAGACCTCGTCTTCGCGATCTGCTCGGGATCGAGCGGTGTCGTCGTCAACGATGGTACGGAGAACGTCGCGCGACTGACGAAGGTACGCGCGGGATTGGGATTGCGCTGCGCCTCGCACCAGTAGTCGTCGAATGGGACGGGCGGAGAATGCTTGTCGCCGAGAATATGCATGAGCACCTCGGCGTGATAGTTGTCGTTGAGCAGCGTGCGCAGCCAGTTCGTTCCCGTCCGGCGTTCGCCGTATTGCTTGATGAAAATCGTTCGAGGAATGGACTCCGCGGCGAGTGGTGGTGCGGGACGGCGTGTGCAGCCGCGTTTGCGCGCGAGCTCGCGGAGGTCCCGCTCCACGCGCTCGAATACATCCGTCCAGTCCCCCGTGCGCGACTGCCGGTAAATCCGCATCGTCGGGTACCAGGGTGAGTCGGAGCGATCCTCGAGCCAACGCCACTCTCCCTCCGCCCTCAGAAGCAGCCACACGGGCTTCCCGAGCGCTCCCGCGAGATGGGCCATCGCCGTGTCCACCGTAATGATCAAATCGAGCCGCTCGACGAATGCCGCAGTCGTTCCCCAATCGCCGATGACTTCGGAGAGATCGGTCATGCGGTCCGCGTAAGGCGCCGCATCCGGAGCGCGCCGGCCAAACTGCATACTGAACAACCGCACGCCGGGCACGGACGCCAGCCCAGCCATTCGGTAGACCTCACAATCGCGCCTTCCTTGATGTTTGTAGAAGGTGCCACTGGCCCAGACGCAACCAATGTTGAGGGCCGAGCCATCGCACGGAATGAGCTCCTCAGCCGCGGTGGATTTTTCGGGCGCACGCAGGTACGGCGTCTCCCCGAGGGTGTCGAGCGTGACCCCGAGCGCGAAAGGTAGACTGACAAGAGGAAACTGCAGATCGGCCTCGAGCCATTCGCCATCTGTGACGACCTGGTCGACGCCCTCGACCGTCCCCATCAAACGGGCGAGCTTCGGCAGCGTGTGCACGATGACTCGCCCGCCGTCCTTCGGAATGCGCGACAGAAACCTCGCGAATTGAATGATGTCGCCGTAGCCCTGTTCGGACCACACCAGGAGCGAGCGTCCCGCAAGCGGCAAGCCGTCCCACAACGGCACCTGCAACTCCGGCCGACAGAACGTCAGGCCCTTGGACGGCCAGCGCCACTCGAATTCACGGAGTCCCTCGGCGTAATCACCACGCTTCAAAAGGACCATGCCGAGATTGAAGTGAGCGTGAGCAGAATTCCGGTCGACACCGAGCGTGCAGCGGAGCAGTCGTTCGGCGCGGGCTGTATCGGCCAGAACGGATGCGGCGGCGGATGCGTTCAGCCAGGGCACACTCCAATCCGGACATAGAGTGGCCGCTCGCTCATAAACGACCAATGCCTCTTCCATTTCACCGCTCACGTGCAGCGTCGCACCGAGCTCGTTGAGCAGGAGCGGCGACTGGGGGTTCAACTCGACCATGCGGCGACGCTCCGCTACCGCTTCCGAAAAGCGCCCGCAAGTGAAGAACACGTCTGCGAGGTCTCCGCGCACGTCAATCCATGAAGGCTCGAGTTCGAGGGCGCGCGTGTACGCGTCAATCGCTCCCTCGGCATCACCCCGGACTCTCAGCGCCGCGGCGAGGTTCGCCCACAGCAACGCTACGTCCGGCCGTGTTTCCAGTCGTACTCTCAATAAACGGAGCGCCTCGTCCGCCTCACCGCGGAGGAGGAAAAGAATGGCGAGATGCGCATCGGCCTCGATGTCGTCGGGATCGAGAGCAATGGCATGCTGGAAGGACGACCATGCAACATCGATCTCGTTTCGGATCAAGTAAACCTGACCGAGCGCGCGATAAAGGTCCGGCTTTGTCGGTGAAAGAGCGAGCGCGCGCTCGATGGACGCCATCGCACCATCGACGTCGTTCCGCAGGAGCAGCGCGGTCCCCAGAGAGTGATGGAGCGTCGCGTTGTCTGGATCGAGCTCGAGGGCAGCGCGTAGCGTTTCCGGATCCGGAGGGGAAACCGGCGGGATGAACGCGGAGTAGGCAAGATTCATGGAGTCTCTTCTGCCGCAACTTCCCGCCGCGGTTCCACCGCCGGGCTCGAACCGATGTATCCGTAGGTATGGATCACGATCGGACCTACGACGATGAAGCCTTCCTCGTCCGAGTCTCCATCGCGTGCGTTGTTCTTCGCGGTGTTCAGCCGGCCAGGAGACACGCGAAGCGGAAGCGCTTGGATCAGCATCGATTGTATTTGGATGAACCCGGCCAAGAATTATATACGATCGGACGCGCTCTCCATCCTCCTATACTTGCCTCCTTACGTAAGGAGTCAGTATGCGATTCAGCCGGTTCTCGATCCCCTTCCTGGTTCTCGTCCTCTCTCTAAACGCGTTTGCGTCATCGTCCCTTCATGAGCCCATCGGCGCGCTCGTCGCCACGGCGACGTCGGTCGAATGGCAGACGGCGGGCGACAACGCGTCCGTTGTGCTGTCGCTGCAAAAGCCGGATGGGCAGGTTGTCCACGAGACTTTTGCCGAAGGACGCAATCCGATGCTGCGCGTGGAGAAATTCGCCGACGGTCTGTATGCGTATGAGCTTCGCGCCGGCGATCGCGTGCAGACCGGATCATTCACGATTCTGAACGGCGCGATCGTTCCTCCCAACCTTCGCGAGAATGCTGCGCCGCGGCGGCCGGGGAAACCATCGACTGACACCTTCTTCGCGAGCGACGTCTCCGCGACGGGAGGCGTGTGCGGCGGCGCGGATTGCACGAACGCTGAGACCTACGGCCTCTCGCCCGTGAAGATGAAGGCGAACAACACGCGCCTCAAGTTCGAAGACACCTCCACCTCTCCCGGCTTCGCGAGCACGGACTGGCAATTGAGCGCGAACGACACGACGAGCGGCGGCGCGAACAAGTTGTTCGTTGAAGACCTCACCGCCGCGACCTCTCCGTTCGTGATCGAAGGCGCGACGCCGAGCAACACGCTGTACGTCGACAGCACGGGACGCATCGGGCTTCGCACGTCCACTCCCGCGAAGGACCTGACCATCAGCGTCGCTCTCTCGCCGACCATCCGCATGGAGCAAAGCGCGTCGCCGTTCCAGGCGTGGGACATCGTCGCGAACAACAACAACTTCTACGTCCGCGACGTGAACCACGAGTCCGATCCGTTCATCATTCTCGCGGCCGCGCCGTACAACTCCCTCGTCATCGACTCCACCGGCCGCATCGGCCTCGGCGTCGCCACGCCGTCGTATCAGATCCACCACAGCAGTGGTGCGCGACTCGACGCGGGAGTGTGGGTCGACGCATCGAGCCGCAAGGTGAAGCAGGACATCCACGAGCTCGAGCGCGACGCCGCGTTCGACGCGCTGCACGCGCTGCAGCCGGTGACGTTCGCGTACAAGTCGAATCCGACCGACACGCACGTCGGCTTCATCGCCGAGGATGTGCCGGAGCTCGTGGCGACGCCGGATCGGACAGGACTCGCGCCGATGGACGTCGTCGCCGTGCTCACGAAAATCGTGCAGGAGCAGCAGAAGACGATCGACGAGATGCGCGTGCGTTTGGAGCACCTCGAACAGCAGCCGTGATCAATTCACCGCCATCACATTGTCTCCCGCGGTTCTGTCGATGTAGATGTGAAACGGATCGATGCCGGCGTAAGTCGGCTTCTTGTCCGTGACGAATTTCAAGACCTGGCGTCCTGAGTGGATCGGAGGGCGTTGCATCAAGACGACGTCCTTCGATCCGAAGGAATCGCGTTTCGGCTCTTCCGTGAAGAGGCCGACTTCGATGTGGTCGGAGAGCGGCGTCTCCGTCTCGTTGCCGTTTCCGTCCGCGTAGAACTTTTTCGCCTCGATCGGGACGGTGACTTCCCACTTCCCGTCCGCGCGCTGCACGGCGCTCGGTTGGGTGACTTTGAGGTCATAGAGCGTGATGCGCTCGAAGAGATCCGTAATCAGGTTCTGATCCTCGACCGTTTTCGCCTCGGCGCGTAGAGCGTCGATGAAGTCGAGCGATCGCGGATAGGGCGCGCCTTTGAACTTGTAACGCGTCAAGAGAGTCCTCAATGCGCGATTGACCGCCTCTTCGCCCAACCGCTCGCGCATGAGGTACATGACGAGCGCTCCCTTGTCGTACAGGATGTGATGGTCGCCCGAGACGCGCGCGAGTGGCGTTTCCCGATCCTCCGCGCGCGCGCGGCCCCACAGATACCCGTCCAATGCGCCGCGCAGATAGCGGCGGACGTGATCCGCACCATGCACCTTGTCGATCACCATCTGCGCCGAATATTGCGCGAGCGTTTCCGATAGCATGGCTCGGCCCTCCATGTCCGCACCGATCACCTGGTGTGCCCACCATTGATGCGAGAGCTCGTGTGCGATCATCCCGAGGACCATGTCCATGGTCTCGGGCTGCCTGTAATCCTCCGTGAAACCGACCGACTCCGAATACGCGATCGTGCCGGCGAACGCCTGGGCGAAGTCGTGAAATGCGGGGAATTCGACAATGTGGAAATGGTCGAACTGATACGGGCCGAAATTCCGCTGGTCATAGTCGAGCGACGCCTGCATGGCGTCGAGCATGCGGTCGACATTCCATGGGTGGTCCCGATGGTAATAGACGGCGAGGTCAATTCCGCGATACCGGCGATGTTTCTCGGCATAGCGCGCGGACTGAATCGCGAAACGCGGATGAATCGGCGCGCCGGAGACGAAGCGCGCAATGCGGCGGTCGCCGCGCGTGACGTCCGACACTTTGTTGCCGGGCGCGATCGGCGTCTGATCGGCGGACGTCGAGATCGTCACATCCGCCCTCGCCCATCCGCGTCCCCATCCCGGTCTCCCGGTCGCGGCGAGGTCTTCGAGCTTCGGCTCTCGTGCAGTGTCGGGCAGGCCGTATTTGCGCCGGGTCGCCGGATCCTTGAGCATCGCGATCTCGTCCACGCCGATGACCGGCATGAGCTGGAGCTCGCTGAGGAACGTGCCGTTCTCGACGATCCTCGTATTCGGCTGTGAGTTGCGAAAGCCGCGCGCCCAGAGCTGCGTTTCACACGTGAACACGCGCTCTTCATTGGGCAGCATCGGACGGTCGAGCCGATAGATGCGATAGTCGTGCTTCGCA